>NZ_JAVIIW010000044.1:0-58089 GCF_033977205.1 Mesorhizobium album
GCCCAGAATCGCCGGAAAGATGCCCTCCGGATCGGCGCCCGACAAAGTGAACTCATCGGTATGGCAGATGCCGGTCGCCTTGACCTCGACCAGCACCTCGCCCTCGCGCGGGCCTTCGAGGTCCACCTCCATGATCTCCAGCGGCTTTCCGGCACCAACGGCTACTGCGGCTCGCGTTTTCATGAGGCATTCCTCCCAAGGCAGTCGACAAGTTTCAGGTTCCGGCAAGCCGCCAGCTTTGCCATACGATGCGAGATCGCTGGCTGCCCGCCGTTTGTGTAAGCCCATGGTCACCTTACCGAGTTCTTTGAAGATGGCCAACTTTCCTTGCGACGTTTTTCGGCGCCGTATTCGCAACAGGCGCAAAGCGCGCATGCGCCGCCGGCCACTTGAGACACGGCGGGATTGTCCATAGAACTGGACGGCTTCGCCGGAGGAACGACGTCCGAATGTTCAAGAAGATCCTGATCGCCAATCGTGGCGAGATCGCCTGTCGCGTGATCAAGACGGCGCGCAAGATGGGGATTGCCACGGTGGCGGTCTTTTCGGACGCCGATCGCGATGCCGTGCATGTCGAACTGGCCGACGAGGCCGTGCATATCGGGCCGTCGCCGGCCGCGCAGAGCTATCTCCTGCCTGAGAAGATCATTGCCGCCTGCAAGGAGACCGGCGCCGAGGCGGTGCATCCCGGCTACGGCTTCCAGTCCGAGCGCGCCTCCTTCTGCGAGGCGTTGGAGAAGGAAGGCATCGTCTTCATCGGACCCAAGCCCAAGGCGATCCGCGCGATGGGCGACAAGATCGAATCGAAGAAATTCGCGAGCCAGGCGAAAGTCTCGACGGTGCCCGGCTGGCTGGGCGTCATCGAGAACGCCGACCATGCCGAAAGGATCGCCGGCGAGATCGGTTACCCGGTCATGCTGAAAGCCTCGGCCGGCGGCGGCGGCAAGGGCATGCGCATCGCCTGGAGCGAGACGGAAGTGCGCGACGGCTTCGAGCGCGCGCGCTCGGAAGCGAAAAGCTCCTTCGGCGACGACAGGGTCTTCATCGAGAAATTCGTCGTTGACCCGCGCCATATCGAGATCCAGGTGCTGGCCGACGCGCATGGCAATGCGATCTATCTCGGCGAGCGCGAGTGCTCGATCCAGCGCCGCAACCAGAAGGTGGTCGAGGAGGCGCCGTCGCCGTTCCTCGACGCCAAGACGCGCAAGGCCATGGGCGAGCAGGCGGTGGCGCTGGCCAAAGCCGTCGACTACCAGAGCGCCGGCACCGTCGAGTTCATCGTCGACAAGGACAAGAACTTCTATTTCCTTGAAATGAATACGAGATTGCAGGTCGAGCATCCGGTGACGGAACTCGTCACCGGCGTCGACCTGGTCGAGCAGATGATCCGTATTGCCGCCGGCGAGAAGCTCGGCATCAGGCAGAGCGAGGTGAAGCTGAACGGCTGGGCGGTGGAAAGCCGCCTCTACGCCGAGGACCCTTTCCGCAATTTCCTGCCGTCGATCGGCAGGCTGACGCGCTACCGGCCGCCGGAAGAAGGGACGTTCGGCGATGTCGTGATCCGCAACGACACCGGCGTCGCCGAAGGCTCCGAAATCTCGATGTTCTACGACCCGATGGTGGCAAAGCTCTGCACCTGGGCGCCGAACCGGCTGGCGGCCATAGACGCCATGTCGGAGGCCCTCGACAGCTTCGTCGTCGACGGCATCGAGCATAACATCCCGTTCCTGGCGGCGCTGATGCAGCATCCGCGCTGGCGCGAGGGGCGGCTTTCGACCGGCTTCATCGCCGAGGAATATCCGCAGGGCTTTTCGCCGGTCGAGCCGGACGGCGAGGAAAAGGCAGTGTTTGCCGCGATCGCCACCGCGATCGAGCTGCTGCGCCGGGATCGGCTCGATCGCCTCGGCGGGCGGCTGGCGCCGCATTCCGGCCATCTCAAGCGCGACTGGGTGGTGAAGATCGGCACCGACTATCTTTTGGCCGGCATCGTCGACGGCATGGTCTCCATTCCGACGGAGATCGATCTGTCGATCGATGGCGGCAAGCCGCTGACCGTCGCCTCCGGTTGGCGGCCGGGTGACGCAATCTGGCATGGCACGGTCGGCGGCCAAGGAATAGCGGCGCAGGTCCGACCGGTACTGAACGGTCTTCGCATCGCCTGGAGAGGGATGTCCGTGACGGCTCAAGCCATGCTGCCGCGTACGGCGGAGCTTGAAAGGCTGATGCCGGAGAAGCTGCCGCCGGACACCTCGAAAATGCTGCTCTGCCCGATGCCCGGCCTCGTCGTGTCGATCGCCGTCGCGGAGGGGCAGGAGGTCAAGGCCGGCGAGACGCTGGCCGTGGTCGAGGCGATGAAGATGGAAAACGTGCTGCGCGCCGAGCGCGACCTGATCGTGGCGAAGCTTAACGCCAAGCCCGGCGACAGCCTGGCGGTCGACGCGGTGATCATGGAGTTCGCCTGATCTGTGCACAGGCAATCGCTGGACTCGCATCACGCGCTTGCGGACAATACATCTCACCCGAATGTTGAGTCCTTTCGAGCGACACGAGCCCCATGGCGGATGAACGACTTCCACGCGACCCGTTGCAGCGCGAAGCAGCGGTGAAGGCGGCGCAGCCGGAGGCGCCGGCGCGGACCTTCATCCATCTGCGCGTGCATTCGGCCTATTCGCTGCTCGAGGGCGCCCTGCAGCTCGGCGCCATCATCGGCCACGCGGTCAAGGACGAAGCGCCGGCCATCGCTGTGACCGACACCAGCAATCTGTTCGGCGCGCTTGAATTCGCCCAGAAGGCGGTCAAGGACGGCATCCAACCGATCATCGGCTGCCAGATCGATCTCACCTTTGCCGGCGAAGCGGCCGAGGCCCAGCGCGACCGCCGCCGGCATGGGCCGGAGATGTCGCCGGTCGCGCTGATCGCCGCCAGCGAGGGCGGCTACGCCAATCTGGTCCGGCTGATCAGCCGGGTCTATCTGGACACGCCCCCGGGCGAGCCGGTGCATATGACCAGCGCGATGCTGGAAAGCCATTGCGGTGGCATGATCTGCCTGACAGGCGGCCCGCGCGGCCCGATCGGCAGCGCGCTCAAGGCGGACCGCCGCGACCTCGCCGAGCAGCGGCTGCTCTTTCTCAAAACCCTGTTCGGCGACCGGCTTTATGTCGAATTGGAGCGCGTCCAGGGCTATGACCGCATGGTCGAGAAGTCGACCGTCGACCTCGCCTACACCCACGAACTGCCGCTGGTGGCCACCAACGAGGCCTTCTTCTCCAAGCGCGAGGATTACGAGGCGCATGACGCGCTGATCGCCATTGCCGAAGGCTCGGTGGTCGCCGCCGACAATCGCCGCCGGCTTTCGCCGGACAATTTCCTGCGCGGCCAGGCCGAGATGGCGCGGCTGTTCTCGGATCTGCCGGAAGCGATCGACAACACGGTCGAGATCGCGATGCGCTGCTCCTACTATCCAAAGAACCGCAGCCCGATCCTGCCGCGCTTCACCGGCGCCGACGCCGCCGACAAGGATGCGGCCGAGAAGGCGGAGGCCGCCGAGCTTGCCCGTCAGGCACGCGAAGGTCTGGAAGCGCGGCTGGCAAAGCACGGGCCGACGCCCGGCTATACGGTCGAGCAATATCGCGAGCGGCTCGAATTCGAGCTCGGCATCATCGAGAAGATGAAGTTCCCCGGCTACTTCCTGATCGTCGCCGACTTCATCAAATGGGCCAAGTCGCAAGGCATTCCGGTCGGGCCCGGGCGCGGTTCGGGCGCCGGCTCGCTGGTCGCCTATTCCACCACCATCACCGACATCGACCCGCTGCGCTTCTCGCTGCTGTTCGAGCGCTTCCTCAATCCCGATCGCGTCTCGATGCCCGACTTCGACATCGACTTCTGCCAGGACCGGCGCGAGGAGGTCATCCGCTACGTCCAGCAGAAATACGGCCGCGACCAGGTCGGTCAGATCATCACCTTCGGAACGCTGCAGGCGCGCGCCGTGCTGCGCGACGTCGGCCGCGTGCTGCAGATGCCTTACGGCCAGGTCGACAAGCTCTCCAAGATGGTGCCGCAGAATCCGGCCAATCCGGTCAAGCTGGCGGATGCCATCGCCAACGAGCCGCGCTTCGCCGAGGAGGCGGAGAAGGAGCCGATCGTGCAGACTCTGCTCGACACGGCGCAGAAGCTCGAAGGCCTCTATCGCCATGCCTCCACGCATGCCGCCGGCATCGTCATCGGCGACCGGCCGCTGTCGGAGCTGGTGCCGATGTACCGCGATCCGCGCTCGGACATGCCGGTCACCCAGTTCAACATGAAATATGTCGAGCAGGCGGGGCTGGTTAAATTCGACTTCCTCGGCCTGAAGACGCTGACGGTGCTTGAGACGGCGGTGAAGCTCATCCGCCGGCGCGGCGTCGACATCGACCTTGCCCGCATTCCGCTGGACGACAGGGACACCTATTCGATGCTGTCGCGCGGCGAGGTGGTCGGCGTGTTCCAGGTTGAAAGTGCGGGCATGCGCAAGGCGCTGATCGGCATGCGACCGGACTGCATCGAGGACATCATCGCGCTGGTCGCGCTCTATCGCCCAGGCCCGATGGAAAACATCCCGACCTACAACGCCAGAAAGCATGGCGAGGAGGAGATGGCCTCGATCCACCCCAAGATCGACCATCTGGTGAAGGAGACGCAGGGCGTCATCGTCTACCAGGAACAGGTGATGCAGATCGCACAGGAGCTGTCCGGCTATTCGCTCGGCGAAGCCGATCTCCTGCGCCGCGCCATGGGCAAGAAGATCCGCGCCGAGATGGACAAGCAGCGCGAGCGCTTCGTCTCCGGCGCGGTCGAGCGCGGCGTCGGCAAACCACAGGCCGACTTCATCTTCGACCTCCTGGCGAAGTTCGCCGACTACGGCTTCAACAAGTCGCACGCGGCCGCCTATGCGGTGGTGTCCTATCAGACCGCCTATCTCAAGGCGCATTATCCCGTCGAGTTCCTGGCGGCGTCGATGACGCTCGACATGGGCAACACCGACAAATTGGCCGATTTCCGGCAGGATGCGATGCGTCTCGGCATCGAGGTGGTGGCGCCTTCGGTGATGACCAGTTTCCGTCCCTTCGAAGTCGGCGAGAATAAGATCTTCTATTCGCTGGCGGCGCTAAAAGGCGTCGGCGACGCGGCGGTCGAGCACATCGTCGAGAAGCGCGGCGAGAAGCCGTTCAAGAGCCTGGCCGATTTCTGCGAGCGGGTCGATCCGAAGATCGTCGGCAAGCGTGTCTTCGAAAGCCTGATCATGGCCGGCGCGCTGGATTGCTTCGGCCACGATCGTGCCCAGATGTTGGCCGGAGTGGAGCGCATGATGGGGCTGGCATCGCTGGCGCAGCAGAATGCCATCTCCGGCCAGGCCGACATTTTCGGCGCTTCGCTTGGGAGCCAGTCGCAGGCGCTCAACCTGCCGGCGACCGATTCGTGGCTTGCCGCCGACCGGCTGCATCGTGAATTCCAGGTCGTCGGCTTCTACCTTTCGGCGCATCCGCTCGACGAATACAAGACTGCCCTGCAGAAGATGCGGGTGCAGAACTGGGCGGAGTTCTCGGCCGCCGTGAAGCGCGGGGCCGCGGCCGGCCGGCTCGCCGGCACGGTCACCACCAAGCAGGAACGCAAGACCCGCACCGGCAACAAGATGGGCGTCGTGCAGTTTTCCGACACGACGGGCCAGTATGAGGCGGTGCTGTTCTCCGAAGGCCTGGCGCAATATCGCGACATGCTGGAGCCTGGCCGCTCTGTCGTGATCACGGTTTCGGCGGAAGACCGGCCGGAGGGCATCAATCTGCGCATCCAGACCGTACAGTCGCTGGAGGATGAGGCGAGCCGCATCCAGAAGGCGCTGCGCATCTTCGTGCGCGACGCCCAGCCGATCAACATCCTTGCCAACCAGCTTGCCGTGAAGGGCGAGGGGCAGGTCAGTTTCGTGCTGATCAAGGAAGCCGGGCAGGGGGAGGTGGAGATCGAACTGCCCAACCGCTACCGCATCTCGCCGCAGGTCGCCTCGGCGATGCGCGCGGTGCCCGGCGTGGTGGAAGTGGAACTGGTCTAGCTCAGGAAACCGCCGCCTCTGCTTCCGCGGCCTGAGGCGCCTTCCTCTGCAGATTGAGCAGGTTACCCATCAGGATCAGCATGGCGCCGCCGGCGGTGAAGACATCGATCTGTTCGCGATAGAGCAGCCAGCCGACCAGCGCCGATAGCGGCACTCGAAGGAAGTCCATCGGCGAGATGATCGTGGCGTCGGCATAAGCGAGCGCTCGCGCCAGGCAGAAATGCGACGACATGCCGGTGAAGGCGATAACGACGATCCACGGCCAGAGCGCGAGCGATGGATTGCGCCACTCGTAGAGAGCCGGAATGAGGCCGGCCGCCGACTGGATGATCAGCATCCAGAAAATGATGCGCACGACGCTTTCGGTGCGGGTCATCGATTTTACCAGGACCATCGAGATGCCGAAGCAGACGGCGGCACCAAGGACGATAAGTTGGCCGGGATCCATCGAGCCGGCGCTGGGGCGCACGATGATCACCACGCCGATCAAGCCGAGCGCGATCGCAGTCAGTCGTGCTTTCGAAAGTCTCTCGCCGAGGAAGCTGACGGCCAGGATGGCGGTCCAGATCGGCGTCGTGAATTCGATCGAGATCAGCACCGCGAGCGGGATCAGCGTCAGCGCATAGAGCCACGCCGCCTGCCCGGTGTAGTGGATGACATTGCGTGCGACATGGGCAAGCGGACGCTTCGTGCGCATCGCCGCGAAGCCGCCGTTGGTCATCACCAGCGGCAAAAGGATCAAGAAACCGATCACCGAGCGCAGTTCCAGCACCTGGAAGACGTTGAGCTCGGCCGTCGTTTCACGGCCGGCAATCGACATCCCCAGGAAGGAGGCGATCGACATCGCCATCCAGAACGCGGCCTTGGGGATAGAGGGAGCGGGTGCCATGACCGCTATTTCGCAAACCGGGCTTTCGACCGCAATCTGTAGTCGCAGCATTCGACTGGGCCAGCCCGCGCGGTGTTAAAAAACAGTCACCTTCAGAGCGGAACCTGCGGCCCTTGCAGGCGTTCGAGTCGTCATATTCACAGCCTTGGCACTTCCGATGCTGGAGGGGACTTCCGATGAAATCGATGATGCTGCTTTTGCTCGCCGGCGGACTGATGACCGCGGTGAATGCGCGTGCCGACGATGCCGATTTCCTGCGCTCGTTCCAGGGCAGCTTCGCCGGCAATGGCACCCTCAAGGTGAGTGCGAACGCGCCGACGGTGAATATCTCCTGCACCTTCAAGTCAGGCGCCACTGCGACATCGCTGTCGCTGGACGGCGAATGCCGGGGGCTTGTCCTGATGACGCGCGAAATCAGCGCCGATCTGAAGGCCACCGGCAGGGGCTACAGCGGTGTCTATATCGGCTCGCGCACCGGGCCGGCGCAATTGAACGGCAGCCGTTCGGGCAATGCACTCAATCTCGGCATCCGTTGGGCAAAGTTGGTCAACGGCGATCGTAAGGCGCGATTGACCGTCGAGAAGACCAGCAGCGACGGCATGCGGCTGACGGTGACCGATACCGATCCGGAAACCGGCAAAACAATGGTGACAAGCCGGATCGATCTGCGGCGCAGCTGATGGAGCTGCAAATATCGGCCGATCTTAATCCTCGATCGGCTCGGGCGGATTGGCGGCCCGGCCTTTGCCGAATGTATAGCCGGTTTCGACAGCCTTCTTGCCGAACTTGTCGCGCAGCGCGTCGATCGCACCCTCGGCCAACGCGCGCTTCCTCGACTGGAGGTCGACGAGATCGGGCGGATCGGCCTTCTCGTCATCGCAGAGATCGCTGACGCCTATGCCGAGCAGGCGGAATTTCGTGCCGTCCGCCTCGCGGCGCAGCAGGTCGAGCCCGGTCTGGAAGATGCGGTCGGCCAGCCGTGTCGGGTCGCCAAGCTGGCGGTTGCGGGTGCGGAGCTTGAAATCCTGCGTCTTCAGCTTCAGCACCACGGTGCGCCCGGCAATGCCGGATTTCTTCAGCCGTGCCGAGACTTTCTCCGAAAGGCCGCGCAGCACCGGCACCAACTCCGCCAGGGCGGCGATATCGTTGTCGAAGGTGGTTTCGGCCGACACGCTCTTGGCGTCACCGTCGGGGTCGACGCGGCGGTCGTCCTCGCCGCGCGAAAGCCGGTAGAGCCGGTCGCCCATCACGCCATAGCGGCGCATCAGCTCGCCGCGCTCCATACGCTGCAGCTGGGCGATGGTGCGGACGCCGTCGCGTTCCAGCGTCGCGGCCAGCGCCTTGCCGACGCCCCAGATCAGCGTCACCGGCTGTCCGGCGAGGAAGCTCGGCGCTTCCGCCTCGCCGATGACCGAGAAGCCGCGCGGCTTGCGGAAGTCCGACGCGATCTTGGCGAGGAATTTGCAATAGGAGAGGCCGGCCGAAACGGTGATGCCGAGTTCCTTTTCGACGGTTTGCGCGAAGCGCGCCAGCACAAGCGCCGGCGGCATGCCATGCAGCCGCTCGGTGCCGGCGAGATCGAGAAAGGCCTCGTCGATCGACAGCGGTTCGACCAGCGGCGTCAGCGCCTGCATCAGCGCGCGCACCTCGCGGCCGACCCGGACGTATTTTTCCATGTTGGGAGGAATCACCACGGCGTCCGGGCAGGCTTCGAGCGCCTTGAACATCGGCATGGCCGAACGCACACCCTGGATGCGGGCGATGTAGCAGGCGGTGGAGACGACGCCGCGCCTGCCGCCGCCGACGATCACCGGCTTGTCCTTCAGCGCCGGATTGTCGCGCTTTTCGATCGCGGCGTAGAAAGCGTCGCAGTCGATATGGGCGATGTGCAGCCGGTAGAGTTCCGGGTGGCGGGCAAGGCGGGGGCTGCCGCAGCGCTCGCAGCGGCGCGTCTCGCTGCGCTGCAGGGCGAGGCAGTCGCGGCAAAAACCGTGTTCGGGATTGTTGACAGGAGCCGCCATCGCTGCGAACATAAAGAGAACAAACGCAATGGTACGACAGTGCAGGGCCGGCAACAAGCTTGGCCTGGGGAGAACGCATGAGCACGACCATAGTACCGCTGACCCCTGAGCGCTGGACCGATTTCGAGGATCTTTTTGGCAAGCAAGGCGCCTGTTACGGCTGCTGGTGCACGCATTTCCGGCTGACGCCGGCGGAGCGCCGCGCGAGCGACCGCGAGCACAACAAGGATCACATCAAGGCCCGCATCGAAGCCGGCCCGCCGCCGGGGCTTCTGGCTTTCGAGGAGGACAGGGCCGTCGGCTGGATGCAGATCGGTCCGCGCGCCGACGTGCCCGAATGGAACAACCAGGGCAGGGGTTCGGCACCGGTCGATCCTGCCGATGCCGGCGATCCGACTGTCTGGGCGATCTCCTGTTTCTTCATCCGCGCCAAGGCGCGGGGCAGGGGGATTACGCACCGCCTCGTCGATGGCGGCATAGCGTTCGCGCGCGAGAATGGCGCCAGGCTGCTGGAGGCCTGCCCGATCGATCTGTCGCGCGATTCGCGCTCGATCGGACTGTTCGTCGGCTCATCGCGCGTGTTCGAGAAGGCAGGGTTCGAGAGGCTTGTGGAACGCAAGCCCGGCCGGCCGCTGATGCGGCTGGTGCTTTAGCGGCGCGGGCTTTTGGCGTACAGTCGCCGTCTTGCGGCTGTAACGCTTCTTTCCTACCAGAAGCACGAAACGATTTCGCCTTCCGAGAACGGAGAACCGACGTGAAGCGTGTTTTGCCAGTTGTTGCAGTTCTTGCATTCAGCGCGCCTGTCTTGGCCCAGACGGTCGATAGCCAGGGCGCGAAGCAGCTTTCCGACAATCTGGCGCGCTATTTCGGCAAGCAGGCTTTCGACAAGGGCGTGCTCAAGGTCTCGGTCGAAGGCGACGCCTATAAGATCGCGCTCGACATCAAGGCACTGGTCAACGCCCTGCCGGACCAGAAGCCGTTGAAATTCGACCTTGCGCCTTATGCCTTGATGGTGAAGCCGCGCAGCGATGGATCCTGGGACGTCGCGTCGGATTTCTCCCAGAGCATGTCTTTCGAATTCAACGGACCGGAAGGCCTGCAAAGCATGCAGCTCGCGGTCAAGGACGGCAAGGGCACCGCCGTCTACGATCCGATTCTCGCCGCCTTCACCAGCGGCGCCAGCTCGATCGGCGGCATGACGATGACATCGCGGGAAGCCAAGCAGCAGGCGGACCTCACCACCGGCGCCGGCACCGCGACCATTGCCGCCACCAAGTCGGCCAATGGCGGCGTCGACTTCAAAGCGGCGCAAAAAGTCTCGAGCTTCGCCGAGACGATCAAGATCGACGATCCCAACAACGGAATGAATTTTCCGATCACGCTGAGAACGCCGGAACTGTCGGTGGATGCGAACGGCAAGGGCGTGCGGACAAAGCCGCTGCTCGACCTGCTCGCCTTTGCCGTGGCCAATGAGGACGAAGCCAAGCTCAAGGCGAACCAGGCGGAGCTCAAATCGCTCATGCTGGCCGCGCTGCCCATCTGGGAAAGGATCGACGGCACCTACGGCTTCAAGGATTTCGAGGTGGAGAGCCCTGTCGGCAAATTCGGAGCCAAGCAGTTCAGCACCGCATTCGGCATGGACGGCGTCTCCCAGAACGGCAAGGTCGATTACGCCATCAAGGCCTCCGGCCTGACGATCCCGCAGCAGACGCTGCCCGGCTGGAGCATCGCGCTGCTGCCTACGGATGTCGACCTGAATTTCGGCGGCGCCAATATCGATCTCGACACCATGGCGAAGAAGGCGATCGAAGCCTTTGATCTCAATAAGAATCCGCCGCTGTCGGATGAGTTCGGCGACGCTCTGGTCGCCGACTTCCTGGCCAAGACGCCCAAATTTGTCCTCGGACACAGCACGGTGAAGAATGGCGATATCGAGGTCGCGATGGAAGGCGAGATGACGTTCCCGGGCAAGAAGCCGGATGCGACCATGACCGTCGATGTCGCGGGCTATGACAAGATCGTGCAGGCCCTGCAGGAGGGCGCCAAGAGCGACGAGCAAATGGCGCAGGCTTTCCCCTTCGCACTCGCCGTCAAAGGTTTTGGCAAGGCGTTGCCGGACGGCCGGCTGGAATGGGTCATCGATGCCAAGGCCGACGGTTCGGTCACGGTCAACGGCGCCATGCTGAAGCCGGCTGATGCAGTTCAGAACGATGGCGCCGGCCAGGACTCCGGCTCGGGTCAGGATGACGGCGCGGACCAAGATGACGGCTCCGGCCAGGATGACAATGGCGGCGCCGGAGCGAAGCTGCAGCCTTAGCGCAGGGCCACTTTAGAGACCGAGCGCGCTGGCGATCTTAGGCGCGGCTTCGGGCCAATCGTTCACGGCGATGATGTCGTCCGGCGTCGGCGGCAGGAAGGCGCGCAGCGCGTTGTCGGCCATCAGGTGGAAGAGATGCGCGTCAGCAACCGAATTACGTGCCGACAGCAGGTTGGAGGGCTGGTCATCGACGAAGGCGACCGGCCTGCCTTTGGCGCCGCGCAGCTTGGCGATGGCCGGTCCCTTCGCCATTTCCGTGGTGAGCAGCGGGTAGCTCAGGCCGAGCGCGTCGAGATGCGCCCGGCGCACGACGCGATGTTTGTGCGGCATGGCGGTCAAGAGCACGATCTCGGCGCGCTCGCCCAGCGAAGCCAGCGCTTCCGCGGCGCCGTCGATGACGTCTTGCCAGTCGGCCTGCGCGTCGAAGAAGTCTCCCAGAAGCGCGGTCACCTCGGCCTGCTCGATCAATCGACCGGATTCCGTTTCGGCGATGTTGCCGGTGAGACGGAAGGAGGCGAGCGTCAGCCCGAAGCCGCGCGATATCAGGTAGAGCGGGAAGGGCCGGATGAACTCGAGCACGACATCGTCCACGTCCAGCACCAGGAGCGGCCGGTCGTCAGCGGCAAGCTCCTCGATCTGGCGCGCGGTCTCCGGATCGTCGCTCATGTCGAGCGCTCGTGATCGTCATTGCCGAGCGGCAGCGCCCGCAAGGCCTTGCCGACGGCGGCGGGCGGTGTGCCGGTCTCCTCCGCGAAACGCAGAAGCGTCGGCTCGTGGGCGAGGATGAACTGCAGCACCCCGCCGAGGAAGCCCGGCTCCTGCGCCGCCTTGCGGATCGAGTTCGCCTCGATGCCGGTGATCGCCAGGAAACGTGGCAACAGTTCCGGATCGCCGGCGATGAAGCCCAGCGCCCTGACGGCAAGGGTTTCCGCCTCCTCGCGCATTGACGCTGCGTTCGCCATCGCTACCTTTGCCGATGTGGATTTTTTGAGTCTTCCTTCCGAAGTAATGGCAAGCGTCGCCTGCGGCAAGTCTCAGCCGCTTCAGCCTCTGCACCCGCAAGTGGAATCGGTGCGCTTTTCCAACGGCCGGTTTGTGTTTCGTCAATCATATTGACGTAAGGTACATGCGGGTTGGGTGCGATCCGGCAAGGACGCATGACGGCGGTCTTCGGTTCCGGGGACGTCGGGACGGGAATTTGATGGCTAAGAAGGTCATGATCGTCGAGGACAATGAGCTCAACATGAAGCTCTTTCGGGACCTCATCGAAGCCAGTGGTTACGAGACGGTTCGCACGCGCAACGGTCTGGAAGCGCTGGACCTTGCGCGCCAGCATCGGCCGGACCTGATCCTCATGGACATCCAGTTGCCCGAGGTTTCGGGCCTGGAAGTGACCAAATGGCTGAAGGAAGACGACGAATTGCATTCGATCCCGGTCATCGCCGTCACCGCCTTCGCGATGAAGGGCGACGAGGAGCGCATCCGCCAGGGCGGCTGCGAGGCCTATATTTCCAAGCCGATCTCGGTGCCGCGCTTCATCGAGACGATCAAATCCTATCTGGGCGATGCCTGATGCCGAGCCGGAGCCTTTGAGATGACCGCGCGGATCCTCGTCGTCGATGACATCCCCGCCAATGTGCGGCTGCTGGAGGTCCGGCTGCTCGCCGAATATTTCGAAGTGCTGACGGCCGGCAACGGCCCGGACGCGATCGAGACCTGCGAAAACGGCAAGGTCGATGTCGTGCTGCTCGACGTGATGATGCCGGGCATGGACGGGTTCGAGGTCTGCAAGCGGCTGAAGAGCGACCCGGCGACTTCGCACATTCCGGTGGTCATGATCACCGCGCTCGACCAGGTGTCGGACCGGGTGCGCGGTCTCGAGGCCGGCGCCGACGATTTCCTCACCAAGCCGGTCAACGACCTGCAACTGATGACGCGGGTGAAGAGCCTGGTCAGGCTGAAGTCGCTGACCGACGAGTTGCGCCTGCGCGCCTCGACCACGCGCAATATCGGCATCGAGGAGCTTTTGAGCCGCAACTTCGCGACTGAGGACACCAAGCCCAAGGTGCTTCTGATCGACGAGCGCAAGTCGTCGATCGAGCGCATCCAGAAGATGCTGCGCGGCAGCGCCGAGCTCGACGTCGCCACCGATCCGAATGCCGGCTTCTTCCAGGCCGCCGAAACAGCCTATGAGTGCGTGCTGATCTCGACGGCCTTTGCCGACTTCGATGCGCTGAGACTCTGCTCGCAGCTGCGCTCGCTCGACCGGACCCGCTTCCTGCCGATCATCCTGCTGGCCGATGAGGGCGAGGAGGGCCGCATCATCCGTGGCCTCGAACTCGGCATCAACGACTATCTGACGCGCCCGATCGATCAGCACGAGCTGACGGCGCGCCTGCGCACGCAGGTGCGGCGCAAGCGCTACAACGACCAGCTGCGCGCCAGCGTCACCCAGACCATCGAAATGGCGGTGACCGACGGGCTGACCGGACTGCATAACCGCCGCTACCTCGACAGCCACCTGCAGACGCTGTTCGACCGCGCCGTGGCGCGGCGGCGGCCGCTGTCGGTGATGATCACCGATCTCGACCGCTTCAAGTCGATCAACGACACGCACGGCCATGACGGCGGCGACGACGTGCTGCGCGAGTTCGCGAGGCGGCTGCGCAAGAATGTGCGGGGCATCGATCTCGCCTGCCGGTTCGGCGGCGAGGAATTCGTCGTGGTCATGCCGGACACCGATGGGCCGATTGCCGAGAAGGTGGCCGAGCGCATCCGCGCCGAGATCGCGCAGGTGCCTTTTGCGATCGGGACCGACGGCAAGATGATCGAGGTGACGGTCAGCGTCGGCGTGTCGTCGGTGCTGAAGGGAGCCGATACGGTCGCTGCGCTGATGAAGCGCACCGACCTTGCGCTCTACGAGGCAAAGAGCGGCGGCCGCAACCGGGTCGTCGCCAAGGCCGCTTGAAGCGCGTCGCGCTGAAGCGGATTTAGGCGACGCGCTTCAGGTTTTGTATTCACGAAGTCGTTCTCCCAAAACCGCTGCGCACTTTTGGGCGACATGCGTTAGGTCTTTTGATTTGTGCATGTCGGTTTCCCAAAACCGCCACACACTTTTGAGCGGCATGCATTGCAGGGGCCGCTAATATCCGGTCATCCGACAGGGTTACGAATTTACCTTAACCCAAGCGATTCGCGAGCCGTGGTTAAGAAATGGTTGATTTTCATACGTTCTTGCGCAAATCTGCGTCGCATAGACCGAAGACGAAGCCGGCACGAGGGTAGACTGCCCGGCTCGATCCGAAAAAATACCCCATGATGCTCAGGTCCGCCGCATCTCCTGGGTCCGTGGGGTCGGCCGGCCGGCGCTGGCACATAGTGGCCTCCTCGTACCGCTGCCATCCGCCGACCGGCCCCCGAATTTCCAAAAAGAAGACATCAGGCTCCAGCCATCTCCGGTTTCCCGGGCTTTCGGAGACTTGAACCAACGCGTCGTTGTCGACGAGTGTTGTGAAGAATTGCGCGACCGGATCGACCGTAATGTGGCGCCGGAACCTGCCTGGTCGCCGCTAAGCAGGCATTTCGGCCCGTGGGAGCCGAGGGCAGCCTCAAACCGGGCATCCCGCTGATATCGGACCACTCACAGCGTGGCGTAGAGCCCAGTCGCAGTTGATGCGGGCGACAGGGGAAGTTCAAGCTTCTGCAAGCCGGCTAATTTTTTGATCGACGTCAAGAGAGGTGGAGCCTGTCGATCTATAATGAGCAGCCAGGAACAAAAAACGAAAGGGGTAAAGGGAAGGAGATTTTCGATGGAAATCACCACTCGCGATCTAATGACGGTGCTTCATGGAATGGGCTTCGGCGCCCTTTTCATGCTCGCATTTTCCGGTGCCATTGCCGGTCTCTACAGAATGTCGGCCCCAGGGGCGCCGCCAATGAGCAGAAGGGAACAGTCGCTGCTCAACTTCTGGCTTGTTTCGATGGTGGTTCTTTCCTGGCTCACGGTGTTTTCTGGCGCCTACAGCGTCTATCCATGGTATCGCGCCGTTCCGCCGGCCGGGGTGACCGATCTTTCGAACTATCCGCGGAGCCTTCTGCTGTCGAGCCCGAGAACATCCGAGTGGCATTCTCTCGGCATGGAATGGAAGGAGCATGTCGCCTGGCTGGCGCCGATCGCAATGACCATGGTGGCCTATGTCACCATGAAGTACGGACGAACGATCATTCAGCACCGGAACATGCGCATCTCGGTCTTGGCTTTTGCGGTCGCGGCCTTCTTCGCGACGGGCGCAGCCGGCGCACTGGGCGCGTTCCTCAATAAATACGCTCCCGTCCGCGGCGGCCAATCGATCGTGCTGATACAAGGAGAGGAGCCGGAGGGTGCCCAGACACCAGCCCAAACACCTGGAGTGCAGCCACCGGCCGCGCAGCCGGAAGGAGAACAGCCATGACCATCTCGCAGAAGCCGGTCGTCGGCCAAAGTCAAACCGGTGAAAAGATCCCCGAAACCATACCTAATGGCCCGGGCGCGGCGGCCATTCTCGCCGCAGGCATCGGTTGCGCCGCTATCGGCATCCTCGCTCTCGCCGGCGACGCATCGAAGGCGATCAACGGTTTGCTGACCTTCTACAAGCCGTCAGGAGCTCTCTCCGGCGTGACGACCGTGGCCATCATTGTCTGGCTGGTAGCGTGGTTTATCCTCGGCCGTCGTTGGGGGAACAAGGCAGTGGCGATGAGCAGGGTCAATATCGCTGCTTTTGCGCTCCTCCTCGTCGGTCTGCTCCTCACTTTCCCGCCGTTCATGGATTTCCTGCAAGGGAAGTAGGGGACCAAGCCAGCGGTCCATGCTTGGCTTGCCGCGACTCGAAAATACCTGCCAAACAAAAACGCCGCCCGGTGGGCGGCGTTTCGGCATTTCAGGACAAACCAGATTACTTGATCTTGGTTTCCTTGAACTCGACGTGCTTCTTGGCGACCGGGTCGTACTTGCGGAACGACAGCTTGTCCGTCTTGGTGCGGCTGTTCTTGCTGGTCACGTAGAAGAAACCGGTGTCGGCGGTCGACAGAAGCTTGATCTTGATGTTTGCGGCTTTGGCCATGATGTTCGTCCGTTAATGTTCGTGGAGTTTTGGCCGCTGGAGCACGGGAAAACACCCGGACGCGGGAAACTTGGCGCGACACATAAAGAACGCGCCCGGAAAGTCAAGCCCGTGAGGCTCCGGGGATCGTCTCGGGTTTCGGTGCGCTGAGCCACCGCTCACGGAAGGATGGACGGTTGGTCGATCGCCCAAAGCCATGTTCCGTCGCCCTGCCGGCGGGCAATTTCCACAGTCACCGTGCCATCGTGAAGGCGCGTCGAGGTCAGCGCCAATTCCCCCTTGACGATTGCCGGACGCTGATCTCCAAGCTCAAACTTTTGCCTCGTTGCAGCCAGCTTGGCGTAGAAATCGTGGATGGCCTCCCTGCCGCGGGCCAGCTGTCCACCGCCGATATCGAGGATGGCACCGGGTTCGTAAAGAGCCGCCATTGCTTCCGCATCTCCCGCCTGCTGGCGAGAAACCAATAGCCGCGCCAGATCCTGGGGATCGTGCGCCGGCCTGCGGTCTGCCTCGTCATTCATAGCAGGCCTCCTCCGACAGTGAATTCAAACGCTACCGCGCTCCGGCGTCACTCGGCCGCGACCGTTTCCGCCCGTGGCACCTTGCCGAGCCGATCCTGATCGACAGTCTTCCAGTCGCCGGTCGTGTTCCACCAGCGGTTCGGATTGGCGCGGTCGTCGAGGCCCTTGGAGCGGCTGGTCAGCAGCGGCTGGATGCGGATGACCGGCTCCTGGTAGGAGTGGGCCTGGAATATCGCCTCGACGACACGCGCGGCGAGCGCCTGGTCGTCGGGCAGCTCGAACGACACCTCGACAGTGCCCGGCCGCCGGCGCAATTCGATCTCGGCGCCCGCGGCGGCCCCTTCGAGCGGCCGGTAGCGCTCGATGCCTTGCGCCGACTGATAGGCGTTGCCGTCGTACTTGCCCATGCGCAGCGGCGTAATCGCCACCACCGCCTCCATGATGCGCTCGACATCAGCCGCCGGCGCCTGGAAGGTGACAAGCAGAAGCAGTTCCATCCTGAGGGATCTGGTTTCAAAGCCGCTGTCGATCATCTGATACGGTCCTCACTCTTCCTGCGTTGGAGCGAGGGTATAGCAGAGGTGCTGCTGACACGGTGATGTCAGGATAGGTCGATGCCCCGGCGACTTGTGTCTAAAGCGCGTCGCGATCTTTCAGATTCGCTCCATGCGCTTTAGGTTTTTGATTTTACGCATGTCTTTATCCCGAAACCGGTTCCCACTTTCGGGAGACATGCTTTAGAGAATCTTTCGCACCAGCCTGACGCAGACCAGCAGCATGTAGGCGGCAAAGAAGAGGGCGAGCGACCAGCCGAAGCCCGAGGGGCCGAACGCATCCATGCCGATGCCGATCGCCTGCGGGCCGATCACCATGCCGACGCCGTAGCAGAGCACAAAGGCGGCGTTGGCGGAGGCGAGCTCATGGCCGGAAAGCTGCGAGCCGAGATGGGCGAGGCCGATCGTGTACATGGCGGCGACGACGCCGCCCCACACGAAGAGCAGCGCCGCCATCAGATGCCAGTTCTGCGCGAAGAGCGGCATGAAGGCGGTGCCGGCGAGCCCGACCGTGGCGCAGGCCAAAAGCAGGTGGCGGCGGTCGGAAACGCGGTCGCTGATCATGCCGATCGGGATCTGCAGGAGCACGTTGCCAAGGCCGATCATGGTGAGCAGCAGCGCCGCGTCTGCCTCCGAATAGCCGATGCGGCTGCCATAGACCGGGAAAAGCGAGAAGCCTCCGGTCTCGACCGCGCCGAACACCAGCACGGCGAAGGTCGCGGTCGGCACCATCCAGACATAGCGCAGGAAGTGGCTGGTTTCGCCATCGGCGACGATCGTCGGGCTCTCGTTGCGCGCCGCGATCACCGGAATGGCGGCGAGCGTCACCAGCGCGATGGTGACGCCGAACGGCAGGAAGCCTGAGCTGCCCAGATGGGCGAACAGCCAGGGTCCTGCGGCGAAGCCTAGCGATAGCACCGTGGCGTAGATGCCGAGCACCAGGCCGCGGCGATGCGGCGGCGCCGACGTGCTGATCCAGAATTCCGAGAGAATGAAGAGCACCGTCAGCGAGATGTGCAGCGCGACGCGCAGCGGAAACCACATCCAGAAATCCGGCGCGAAATGGAAGCCGACGAAGGCGAGCGCGCCGACCGCGATCATCAAAAGCATGGTCCAGGCGACGCCAAGCCGCATGGCGAGCGGCGTGGCGAGCGGCGCGCCGGCGATCGAGGCAAGGCCGGCGACCGCCGTGTTGAGGCCGATCATCGAGGCGGAGTGGCCGCGCGTTTCGAGGATGACGCTGAGCAGCGGCATGCCGAGGCCGATGGCGATGCCGACGACGCTGATCGAGGAGATCGCCGCAATCATCGGCAGCCAGTGTACGCGTTCGTCGCCCTTTTGCTGGGTATCGACCGTCATGGGATATGGATGCTCTGTTTCTAAAGGACTTCGCGGACGAAGCGGTTTCGGACGAGCCGGAAGAACGGCACTGCGCCGCCCGGACGCAGCAAGGGATCGTGGGCGAGCCGTTTTTCCAGTTCTTCCAGGATCATGCGGGTAATGTCGGGAATATCGGCCCTGCGGGCTTCCGCGAGCGGGAGCCAGACAAGTTCTTCCAGCTCGTTGGTCGGGCCGCCCTGCGGCAATTCGACGGCGACATCATCGCGCCAGGCGCTGAAGAAGCGCGTGTCGAAGCGGCGCACGCGGTTGGGCGGCGTGATGGCGCGGGCAATGAAACGCAGGGCATCCAGCGACGGCGTCACGCCATGTTCGACGAAACCCTGCCAGTCGGGCTTGGCGGTCGCGAACGGGGCCTTGCGGCCGATCAGCAGGCCGGCTTCCTCGTAAGTCTCGCGGATCGCCGACAAGGCGATGGCGCGCGCCCGGGCAGTGCTCGCGCGGCCAGGGCCGCTGGCAAGCCGTTCCTCTTCCTTGGCGTGCAGAGGGGCGGCCACCGGAATGCGGCTGTCGGCTGGGTCGGTGCGGCCGCCGGGGAAGACGAATTTTCCCGGCATGAAGGCATGGCCGGCATGGCGCCGGCCCATCAGCACCACAACGTCCCTGCCGCTGCGGTCAAGCAGGATCAAGGTTGCGGCGTCGCGCGGACGAAGCGCTTTGCCGCCGCGCACGGCCAAGCCTTTATCGAGTTTATCGACATCCGCCTTGGTCATTCCTTCCATGCGCTCGACCTAGCGGAAACTCCTCGAATGTGAAAGTGGCTTGCGTGTTTGGGTCTTTGTCCCAGGCCGGACGAAACGCCGCGGCTTGAGCAATGACAGGAAAGTGCGCAGCGGTTTTCTGTCCGCAATTGCGTGGAAACAAACGCTTGGAGGGGACTGGCGTTTTCAATCAAGCGCAGAGCCGCTGCTTAAGCCCCCGAATGCGGCTCAAACTCGTCCTTCTCACCGCCGAAGCCGTGCATATAGAGTGCCCATTGCAGGCCGATGACAGCACCCTTGACCGGCTGCAGCAGCGCGACGGCCAGGCTAAAGGTCAGCGGCACCCAGATAAGCGCGTGCTGCCACAGCGTGAGCGTCGAGGTCGCCTCCACGGTCATGAAGGCGCCGACCACGATGTGGCCGACGATGACGATCACCAGATAGGCGGGAAGGTCGTCGGCGCGATGGTGATGAAGCTCCTCGCCGCAGACACTGCATTTCTCGACCGTCTTGGTGAAGGCGTAAAACAGCTTGCCTTCGCCGCAATGCGGGCAGCGGCCGAGGAGGCCGCGCTTGATTGCCGTCCACAGCGGACGCGCGACGCGGCCCGAATGATGCTCGCCGCCGAAAACCTGTTTTTCCATGCCCTTTGGCATCATCTTCTCCTGCCGCGCGGCCCGGAGCGCGACTGCGATGCGCGGGCGCGGCCCTTGGCCTTGTGGAACGACCGTCGCGAGCCTGGCAGCGGCTTCGGGTCGCTCAGCATCTCGAAACGCATCGCTCCGGCCATCGGCGCGACCTCGAGCAGCCGCACCTCGACGCGGTCGGCAAGCTGATAGCCTTTGCCGGTGCGTTCTCCAAACAGCGAGCGAGCGGTTTCGTCGTAGATATAGTAATCGCCGTCAAGGCTCGACACCGGGATGAAACCATCCGCGCCGTATCGCGGCAATTGGACAAAGAGTCCCGCCTTGGTGACGCCGGAGATGCGCGCGTCGAAGGTGTCGTTGATGCGCTCGGCAAGATAGGCGGCGATCAGCCGGTCGACCGTGTCGCGTTCAGCGGCCATGGCGCGGCGTTCCGTGGCCGAGATCAGTGCCCCGACTTCCTCCAGCCGATCGGCCTCCTGCTGCGTCAGGCCGCCGGGACCGAGGCCGAGCGCGGCAATCAGTCCGCGATGCACGATGAGATCCGCATAGCGGCGGATCGGTGAGGTGAAATGCGCATAGCGCCTGAGGTTAAGGCCGAAATGGCCGATGTTCTTCGGCGAATACTCGGCCTGGCTCTGCGATCGCAGCACCACCTCGTTGACCAGCGCCTCGTTGTCGGCGCCGCGCACGCGCTCCAGAATGCCGTTGAACTGCCCGGGCCGCATCTGCGCGCCACGCGCCAGCGACAGGCCGAGCGTGTGCAGGAACTCGCGCAGCGATTCCTGCTTCACCAGCGACGGCGCATCATGGATGCGGTAGACCAGCGGTTCCTTCTTGCCTTCAAGCGTCTCCGCGGCCGCGACATTGGCCTGGATCATGAATTCCTCGATCAGCTTGTGGGCGTCGAGGCGTTCCGGCACCACGACCCGGTCGACGGTGCCGTCGTCCTTGAGCAGGATCTTGCGCTCCGGCAATTCGAGCTCCAGCGGCTGGCGACTGTCGCGGCCGCGCTTCAGCACCGCATAGGCATCCCACAGAGGCTTCAGAACGCTGTCGAGGATCGGCCCGGTCTTGTCGTCCGGTGTGCCATCAATCGCGGCCTGCGCCTGTGTGTAGGCAAGCTTGGCCGCTGACTTCATCATAATGCGGTGGAAGGAGTGCCTGAGCTTGCGGCCTTCCGCCGAAAAGGTCATGCGCACGGCGATCGCGGGGCGGTCCTCGCCTTCGCGCAGCGAGCAGAGATCGTTGGAGATGCGCTCGGGCAGCATCGGCACGACGCGGTCCGGGAAATAGACGGAGTTGCCGCGCTTCAGCGCCTCGCGGTCGAGCGGCGTGCCGTAGCGGACATAGGCGGCGACATCGGCGATCGCCACAGTGGCGATAACGCCGCCGGGGTTCTTCGCGTCGGTGTCGGGCGTGGCGAAGACGGCGTCGTCATGGTCCTTGGCATCGGCGGGATCGATGGTGATCAGCGGCAGATCGCGCCAGTCCTCGCGGCCGGCAAGCGCCGCCGGCTTCATGGCGTCGGCCTCGGCGGTCACATCGGCCGGAAAGAAATGCGGGATATCGTGGGCGTGGATGGCGATCATCGAGACCGCCTTCTCGCTGGTCAGCGAGCCCAGCACCGCCAGCACCTTGGCGTGCGGCAGGCCATAGCGCGAGGCGCGCGCCGGCTCGACCTCGACCAGGTCGCCGTTCTTGGCGCCGTTCTGGAATTCCTTGTCGACGACCAGCTCGGGCTGGCGCCGCTCCACCGGCTCGATGCGGAAGCTGCCGTCCTTCAGCACGCGGAAGACGCCGAGCACGGCTTCGCTGCGCTTCTTGAAGATCTTCATCACCCGTCCGGTGTAAGCAGGCCCGGATGGGTCGTCGGTCGGGAAGGTCTTGGCGAGCACGCGGTCGCCTGTGCCGGGGATAGGGCCTGTGGCACCACGCGAAACGCGGATGGCGATGACGGGCGGCGAGCCGGGGCCGGTATATTCGCTCGGATTGGCCAGCAGCACGCCGTCGGCATCGCGGCCGACAATGTCGAGCACCGCGACATGGGGCAGGGCGCCGGCGCGGGTGAGCCGCTTGCGGTTCCTGGTCAGCAGGCCGTCATCCTGCAGGTCACGCAAAAGGTCCTTCAGCCAGATGCGGTCCTGGCCGCGCAGCGCGAAGGCCTTGGCGATCTCGCGTTTTCCGGAGCAATCGGGATTCTCGGCGATGTAGCGCAGGATTTCGTCGCGCGATGGCCGGTAGTCGTCCTTGACAACCTTGGCCCTCGTGTCGGCGCTGCGCGGATCGCCGTGGCTTCTTCCGGAGATCCTGCGCGCCACGTCCTACTATCCTTTCTTCGCCGCCCTGCGGAACGGCTTCTTGCCGCCTCCGCCCTTGGCTTCCTTCTCGGCAATCAGGGCGATCGCCTCTTCCATCGTCACCGACTGCGGATCCTTGCCCTTGGGCAACGTCGCATTGATCTTGCCGTAATTGACATAGGGTCCGTAGCGGCCGTCACGCACCACGATCTTGCCGCCGCCGTCGGGATGGTCGCCCAGTTCCTTCAACGCAGCCGGCGTGGTGCCGTTGCGGCCGGCCTTGCCCTTCTGCTGCTTCTCGGCGATCACCGAGACGGCGCGGTTCAAGCCGATCGAGAATACGTCCTCGATGCTTTCGAGATTTGCGTAAGTGCCGTCGTGCAACACGAAGGGCCCGTAGCGCCCAAGGCCGGCGGAGATCATCTTGCCGGTCTCCGGATGCTTGCCCACGTCGCGCGGCAGCGACAGCAGCGCGATCGCCTTCTCATGGTCGATCGAGTCGGCCGTCCAGCCCTTGGGCAGGCTTGAGCGCTTGGCGTCCTTGCCTTCGCCGCGCTGGATATAGGGGCCGAAACGGCCGCTGCGCAGAGTGATCTCCTCGGCCGTATACGGGTCCTTGCCGAGCAGCTTGACGCCGTCCTCGCCATTGCCGTTCTCGCCATTGGGATTGGCGGCGTCGCCGAGCTGGCGGGTGTAGGAGCACTCCGGATAGTTCGAGCAGCCGACGAAGGCGCCGAACTTGCCGAGCTTCAGCGACAGGTTGCCGGTGCCGCATTTCGGGCAGATGCGCGGGTTCGAGCCGTCTTCGCGGGCGGGGAACACCAGCGGCGCCAGATCGTCGTTGAGCGCTTCCAGCACATCGGAGACGCGCAACTCCTTGATGTCGTCGACGGCGCCCGAAAAATCCTTCCAGAAGTCGCGCAGCACGTCCTTCCAGGCAAGCTTGCCGTCGGAGATCTCGTCGAGCTTCTCCTCGAGCGAAGCGGTGAAGTCATATTCGACATAGCGCTCGAAGAAGCTTTCGAGGAAGGCCGAGAGCAGCCGGCCCTTCGCCTGCGGCACCAGCTTGCGCCGGTCGATAGCGACGTAGTCGCGGTCCTCCAGCGTCTTCAGGATCGCCGTGTAGGTCGACGGCCTGCCGATGCCGAGCTCTTCCAGCTTCTTGATCAGCGTCGCCTCGGAATAGCGCGGCGGCGGCTCGGTCGTGTGCTGGGTGGCGTTGATCGCCTGGCGGGCAAGCTGCTCACCGGCTCGGATCTCGGGCAGGCGGCGGCTTTCCTCGTCCTCGGCGTCCTCGTCCTTCTGGTCGGTATAGGCGGCGATGAAACCATCGAAGCGGACGACCGAGCCGACCGCGCGAAGCTCGGCGGTGCGGGCGCCGTTGACAGCTTCGATCTCGACCGTGGTGCGCTCGATCTCGGCCGGCTGCATCTGGCTGGCGATGGCGCGCTTCCAGATCAACTCATAGAGGCGCGCCTGGTCGGCATCGAGATATTGCCGCACCGATGCCGGCGTGCGCTTGAAATCGGTCGGGCGGATCGCCTCATGCGCTTCCTGGGCGTTCTTGGCCTTGACCGAGTAATAGCGCGGATTTTCCGGCAGGTACTTTGCGCCGAACTCGCTCACGATGGCATCGCGCGCGGCGGCGATCGCCTCCGGCGCCATCTGCACGCCGTCGGTTCGCATATAGGTGATGAGGCCGGCGGTCTCGCCGCCGACATCCATGCCTTCATAGAGCTTCTGCGCGACCTGCATGGTGCGGTTGGCCGAGAAGCCGAGCCGCGAGGAGGCTGCCTGCTGCAGCGTCGAGGTGGTGAAGGGCGGGCCGGGATTACGCCTAGTGGGCTTGGCTTCGACCGAGAGCGCCTTGAAGGCAGCGCCTTCCAGCATCGCCTTGATGTCGTCGGCCTGCGCCTTGTTGGCGATGTCGAGCTTCTGCAGCTTCTTTCCGGCATAGGCGATCAGCCGCGCCTCGAAGCTGTCGTTGCGCGGCGTGTCGAGGATGGCGGCGATCTGCCAGTATTCCTCGCGGATGAAGCGCTCGATCTCGGATTCGCGATCGCAGACGAGGCGCAGCGCCACCGACTGCACGCGCCCCGCTGAACGGGCGCCCGGCAGCTTGCGCCAGAGCACGGGCGAGAGCGTGAAGCCGACGAGATAGTCGAGCGCGCGGCGGGCGAGATAGGCGTCGACCAGCGGCGCATCGATCTGGCGCGGATTGGCCATGGCCTCCATCACGGAAGCCTTGGTGATGGCGTTGAAGACGACGCGGCTGACCGGCTTGTCCTTCAGCGCGCGCTTCTGCCGCAGCACTTCCAGCACATGCCAAGAAATCGCTTCGCCCTCGCGATCCGGGTCGGTGGCGAGGATCAGCCCGTCGGCGTCCTTGACCGCCTTGGCGATGTCGGCGAGGCGCTTGCCGGAGGCGGTGTCGACCGACCAGGACATGGCGAAGTCCTCGTCGGGGCGCACCGAGCCGTCCTTGGCCGGCAGATCGCGGACATGACCGAACGAGGCCAGGACCTTATAGTTCTTGCCCAGATATTTGTTGATTGTCTTCGCCTTGGCCGGCGATTCGACGACGACGACGTCCATGAGCTCTCATATCAGCTGTGAGGCGGCGGAAGAAACTCCGCGACGCGCGACGAAATCCCACTCTTTTCGTCGCTCACATGGCCGTGCTTTTGCAATCGGTCAAGGGGAAGGAGCCAATTTGCCGGGCTGCCGCCGGCGATACACTCTTAGAGTGTATGGCGACGATCACATTTTTGGGGAGACGAAGGTCACGCCTCGCAGGCCGCGAGGTGGCAGGCTGGCGGCGGAGAATCCCCGGCAGCCCGCCGATTCTTCGAGTAACTCAGTCGGCCGCGACAACGTGCCAGGCGCCGGCGACGCCTTCGCCAGTCATGTCGCCGGCCTTCTTGTCCTTGACGAAGGTATAGACCGGCTTGCCGTCATAGGCCCACATCTTGGTGCCGTCGGTGCGCTCGATGACCGTCCATTCGTCGTCCGCCTTGGCACCCGCCTCGGCCTTCAGCGGCGGCCAGTTGGCTGCGCATTTGTCGTAGCAGTTGGATTTGCCCTTCTCGTCCTTGTCATAGGTGTAGAGCGTCATGCCCATGGCATCGGTATAGATCTTCTTGCCCCCGACTTCGGCCTCCTTCCACGCCTCGGCGGCGTGAGTCGCAGCGGTGCAGAGCAAGAGCGTCGCGAATCCAAGTGCAATCGATTTCATGGCAAATCTCCCTGAGAACGGCGCGCGGCAATCGCGCGCTGTCCAATCAACGCGTCGGAGAGGCCGTTTCTTCCTCGGTGAGGCGGCGACGTGCCACAGAATGGTGATTGGCATGGAGGCTGCCACATCGCTATATCGGCGCCAGCACAATCAGGTCCTCATGAAATGGCATTGGACATCGGCTATGTCAGCGCGGTCGGGGCAGGGGCGATCTCGTTCCTGTCGCCCTGCGTGCT
Organism: Mesorhizobium album; assembly: GCF_033977205.1. Classification (NCBI taxonomy): domain Bacteria; kingdom Pseudomonadati; phylum Pseudomonadota; class Alphaproteobacteria; order Hyphomicrobiales; family Phyllobacteriaceae; genus Mesorhizobium; species Mesorhizobium album. Next base: position 25,998 of record NZ_JAVIIW010000044.1, read on the forward strand.
GCCGCTGGTGCCGCCCTATCTCTGCTACATGGCCGGCGTCTCGGTCGACGATTTCCGCGGCAATCATGGCGTGACGGCGCGTGAAGGCACGCGCGGCGCTCTGCTTTATGCCTCTTTGGCCTTCGTTCTCGGCTTCTCCACCGTCTTCGTCGCGCTCGGCGCCGGCGCCTCGACCATCGGCCGTCTGCTGCGCGTCTGGCAGGAACCGCTGGCGATGGTGGCGGGCGCGCTGATTATCATCATGGGCCTGAACTTCCTCGGCATCCTGCGCATCCCGCTTTTGTCGCGCGAGGCGCGCTTCCAGTCGCAAGGCAAGCCCGCCAACATGGTCGCGGCCTATGTCATGGGACTGGCCTTCGCCTTCGGCTGGACGCCCTGCATTGGCCCGGTGCTGGGGCCGATCCTGACGCTTGCCGGCGGCCGGGAGACGGTGGGCGAGGGCGCGCTCCTGCTCGCCGCCTATTCGCTCGGGCTCGGCGTTCCGTTCCTGATTGCGGCGCTGTTTTCCGGCGCCTTCATGCGCTTCCTCGGAAAATTCCGCGTCCATCTCGGCCGCGTGGAAAAAGCGATCGGCGCGCTGCTGGTCGTCGCCGGCGTGTTCTTCCTCACCGGCGGCGTGCAGAGCGCATCCTATTGGCTGCTGGAGAATTTTCCGGCGCTGGGAAGGTTGGGGTAGGTGCGCCACAGCGACATCGACCGCATCCGAGAGCGGCATAGAGCGACTGATTAAAAGTCAGTTGCTCAACCGTCTCACCGGAATTTAACCGCATTGGTGGAGCATGCCGCCAATGCTAGATGGTTCCGATTCCTGATCTTTTTCGCACGGTTGCCCTTTCATGAGCCAGAGATCCTGCCTGTCCGTCATCCTCGCCGCCGGCGAGGGCACGCGCATGAAAAGCGCGATGCCCAAGGTACTGCACGCGATTGCCGGCCTGCCGATGGTGGCCCACGTTGTGAAGGCAGCCGAAGCTGCCGGCGCAACAGGGCTTGCGCTGGTTATCGGCCACGGCGCGGAGGAGATGCGCCAGGCGGCGCAGAAATTCGCACCGAAAGCGGAGACCTTCGTGCAGGAGAACCGGCTCGGCACAGCGCATGCCGTACTTGCCGCTCGCGAAGCGATATCAAAGGGTTATGACGATATTCTCGTCATGTTCGGCGACACGCCGCTGATCGACGCTGGAGCCTTGGCGACGGCGCGGCAAAAGTTGGCGGAGGGCGCCGCCGTCGCGGTGATCGGCTTCCGCCCGCCCAATCCGACCGGCTACGGCCGGCTGATCGAAGAGGACGGCCGGCTCGTCGCCATCCGCGAGGAGAAGGACTGCTCCGAGGAGGAGAAGACAATCGGCTTCTGCAATGCCGGGATGATGGCGGTGGCGGGCAAGCATGCGCTTCGATTGCTGGACAAGGTCGGAAATAGCAACGCCAAGGGCGAGTTCTATCTGACCGACATCGTCGAGATCGCCGGCGCGGAGCGCCTCGACGTGGTTGCCACGGAGGCGAGCTTCGAGAGCGCGCTCGGCATCAACAACCGGGCCGAGCTCGCAGAGGCGGAAGCCATCTGGCAGGCGCGTCGGCGGCGCGACGCGATGCTTGCGGGCGTGACGCTGATTGCGCCCGAAACCGTCTATTTCTCGCACGACACCGAAATCGGCGCCGATACGATTGTCGAGCCGAATGTCTGGTTCGGTCCGGGCGTCAAGATCGCTTCGGGCGCCAGGATCCATGCCTTCAGCCATATCGAAGGCGCCACCATCGCTTCCAACTGCGATGTCGGGCCGTTCGCGCGGCTTCGGCCGGGCGCCGATCTGAGGCAAAAGGCCAAGGTCGGCAATTTCTGCGAAGTCAAGCAGGCGACGATCGAGGAAGGCGCCAAGGTCAACCACCTGACCTATATCGGCGATGCGCGCGTCGGCGCCGCGGCCAATATTGGCGCCGGCACCATCACCTGCAACTATGACGGCTATTCGAAATTCTTCACCGATATCGGCGAGGGAGCCTTTGTCGGATCGAACTCTTCGCTGGTGGCGCCCGTCACGATCGGCAAGGGCGGCTACGTCGCTTCGGGCAGCGTGATCACGGAGAGCGTGCCGGACGACGCGCTGGCCTTCGGCCGCGCCCGCCAGAAGACGCTGCCCGGCAAGGGCAGGGAATTGCGGGAGCGCTTCGCTTCGGCGGCCGCGGCAAGGAAGAAGGCGGCGGTGTGAGCGTCAAGCGCTGCTTACGGTTTCGCCGAAAGCGGCTGTCACCTCGATCTTGCCGACGATCGCCTTGTTGAATGCAGAGAGATCCTCGGCGGGTATCCAATATTCGAGATGCGCCTTGCTGCCGGCGAGCTCGACCCGATAGTCGTCGAGAAAGCTTTTCAAAACATCACAGCGGGTCACGAAGCCGGAGCCGCTCGCCGGCACGTTCCAGTCGCGCGCGATCTGAACTGCATAGGCCTCGGAAAGGACCGGATAGAAGATCGGCTGCTCCGGCAATCGCGGCGGAAATTCGCGCGTCCCGACGCTTCGATCAGCTTCAGCTCCACAGGCCCGACCGGCCGCCATAGCGTTACAGTGTCCCTTGCGTCACTCATAGCCCGACTAAATTGACCTGGTCCCGCTTATGCAAGCCATAAATACACGATCCGCCCGAGCGCGCCGAGCAGCAGCACGAAGGTGGCAATCGACTGGATGAAAAACCCCGGATACCGCTTGAGCGGCGCGGAGAGGTATCCGACGAAATAGGCGATGCGGCCGATCAGCCACAAAAGGCCGAGGCCGGCGGCCCAGACCGGGCTCCAATAGATGGCGAACAGCCACATGGCGGGCAGGAAGATCGGCAGCCATTCGATCGTGTTCAAATGCGCGCGAACGGCTCGTTCGAGCAGAGGGTCGCCTGTCATGGTCGGCGCCAGGATTCCGGTCTTGGAATGCGTTCGGGCGACCGTCAGCGCCATGCCGAATATGGTCAGGCCGCACAGAAGCGTGACGATGGCCACCGGGTAATATTGTTCCATCTCGGATCCCCTTCGTCGGTTTTTCAAACATCATCATGGCCTCTCGGCTGGATGCAAGCCGAGAGGCTCGTAGATGGAGTAGGACGGTAGCGAAGAATGGGATTTGCGCAGCAAAGATGAACGATCGGAATCCGGCGGTCTGAAAAGCCGAGCAATCGCAGTAACCCGGTTGCAAGAGCGGTCTGTCATGCTGCATGTACCAAAAACAGTTCCGGCTGACACGGAACGAAATGCAAAGTGACTTTCGCGGCGGTTCGGCAATCCTTAGATAACGCCGGATTTCTGCAGGGAATCGGGGGCAGGCATGTGCGGTATCGTTGGAATTGTCGGCCATTCGCAGGTCGCGCCGCTCATCGTCGATGCCCTGAAGCGGCTCGAATATCGCGGCTATGATTCGGCTGGCGTCGCCACCATCGAGAACGGCAAACTCGGCCGCCGCCGCGCCGAAGGCAAGCTGATCAACCTCGAGCGCCGACTGAAGGAAGACCCGCTGGAGGGCACGATCGGCATCGGCCACACACGCTGGGCAACGCATGGTGTGCCGAACGAGACCAATGCGCATCCGCATTTTTCCGAAGGCGTCGCCATCGTCCACAACGGCATCATCGAGAATTTCGCCGAGCTGCGCGACGAACTCACCCGCGACGGCTATGCATTCACCTCGCAGACCGACACCGAGGTCGTCGCGCATCTGGTGGCGCGGGAGCTCGCCAAGGGGCTGAAGCCGGTGGAGGCCGCGCACAAGGCGCTGAGGCGGCTCTCAGGCGCCTTTGCGCTGGCGATCATGTTCAAGGGCGACGAGGACCTGATCGTCGGCGCCCGCAATGGCCCGCCGCTTGCCGTCGGCCATGGCGACGGCGAGATGTTTTTGGGCTCCGACGCCATCGCGCTGGCACCCTTCACCAACGCGGTCACCTATCTGGAAGACGGCGATTGGGCGGAAGTGCGCCGCAACAGCGTCACCATCTACGATATCGACGGCAACAAGGTCGACCGCAAGCGCCAGCAGTCGCTGTCGACCAGCTTCATGGTCGACAAGGGCAACCGCCGGCATTTCATGGAAAAGGAGATCCATGAGCAGCCGGAAGTGATCTCGCACACGCTGGCGCATTACGTGGATTTTGTCTCCGGCGTCTCCAAGCCGCTCGAACTGCCCTTCGATTTCGCCAGGATCGGCCGGCTGGCGATCTCGGCGTGCGGCACCGCCTATCTCGCCGGGCTGATCAGCAAATACTGGTTCGAGCGTTACGCGCGGCTGCCGGTCGACATCGATGTCGCCTCGGAATTCCGCTACCGCGAGATGCCGCTGTCGGCGAACGACGCCGCCTTCTTCATCTCGCAATCGGGCGAGACCGCCGACACGCTGGCCTCGCTGCGTTACTGCCGCAAGGCCGGCATGAAGATCGGCGCAGTCGTCAACGTGCGGGAATCGACCATGGCGCGCGAATCCGACGTCGTGCTGCCGACGCTTGCCGGGCCGGAGATCGGCGTCGCCTCGACCAAGGCTTTCACCTGCCAGCTCTCCGTGCTGGCTTCGCTGGCGGTGCGGGCCGGGGTGGCGCGCGGAACGATCTCGCGCGATGAGGAGAAGCGGCTGGTGCGCGAGCTTTCCGAGGCGCCGCGCTTTGCGACGCAAGTGCTGAAGCTCGACGAGCAGATCGAACGCATCGCTCGCGAGCTTTCCCGCTACAAGGATGTGCTCTATCTAGGCCGCGACACCAATTTCCCGCTCGCCATGGAAGGGGCGCTAAAGCTCAAGGAAATCTCCTACATCCACGCCGAGGGTTATGCCGGCGGAGAGCTGAAGCATGGCCCGATCGCGCTGATCGACGAGAACATGCCGGTGATCGTGATCGCGCCCTATGACCGCATCTTCGAAAAGACGGTGTCGAACATGCAGGAAGTGGCGGCGCGCGGCGGCAAGATCATCCTGATCACCGACGCCAAGGGCGCGGCTCAGGCGAGCATCAAGACGATGGAGACGATCATCCTGCCCGAAGTGCCGGAGATCATTGCGCCGATCGTCTACGCGCTGCCGATCCAGATGCTCGCCTACTTTACGGCTGTGTTCATGGGCACCGACGTTGACCAGCCGCGCAATCTGGCGAAATCGGTGACGGTGGAGTAGCACCGTTAGCTTACCTCGCGCAGTTCAAAGTACGGCTGCGGATGGTCCCTTCTTTCGTCATCCACGGGCGGAGCAGGAGCGAAGCTCCTGCGCAGACCCTAGGATCCTGTGTGACGTTTGGGCGGATCAAAGCGGTGCAGAATTAAGCGCTACCACCCAGTGCCGCGGAAAAGCTCGAACCACTCCGGATTGGCCTTCTCGATCAGTTCGATCTTCCACTGGCGCGGCCAGCGTTTCAGCGACTTTCTCCCGCTGGATGGCATCACGGATGTCGAAATGTTCTTCGTACCAGACCAGGCGTTGCACGCCGTAGCGCCCTGTGAAGCGCGAGCCTTCGCCGGATCTGTGCTCCGGCATCCGGGGGCCGAGATCGTTCGTGACACCAGTGTAGATGGTGCCGCGCTTCTTGCTTGCTGTCATATAGACATAGCCCGTCATGCATGAAGGATAACGGATGGATGATCAGGCGATCATTCTGACAGGTTGCATTCTTCGGCCGGCGTCACGGAATGGATCCTCGGGTCTGCGCAGGAGCTTCGCTCCTGCTCCGCCCGTGGATGACGAAGGGAAGGATGTTTCGGCTAATTCCAAACGGAAGCAGCTTCGGTTTGTATCATAGCATGATACATGTCGTGGGAAGGGGTACTCGCCCTAACCCTTTGAGGATACTGAGCTATGCTCAAGTTCGCACGCCCAATCCATCCCGGAGAATTCCTGCGCGAGGAATATCTTGTTCCTTTTTGGCATGAGCGCCGGCGCATTGGCACGGAAGCTTAATCTTCCGCGTACTCGTATCGAGCGTATTGTAAAGGAAGAGGCTAGCCTCACTCCTGACACAGCCCTTCGCTTCGCCAGGTTTTTCAACACCACACCCGAGTTCTGGATGAACTTCCAGAAGGCCTACGAACTCGAGACCGAGGCGAGAAAGATCGCGGCGGAACTCGAAAAGATCGTGCCGCCGGACGCAGCGGCATGACGAACGTTCTTTAAAAACTTCGCAGTTCCAAACGAGCCCGCGGTTCACTAATCTCGGCGTCGCAATCTGCGCTGCGGTGATCCTATGTCCGACGCCCTGAAGACCTCTGGCATTGCCCGGCTCAGGAACTATTTCCTGACGGGCTTCGTCGTCTGCGCGCCGCTGGCGATCACCGCCTATATCGCCTGGTCGCTTATCGGTTGGGTCGATTCCTGGGTGAAGCCCTACATTCCCGCCCGCTACAATCCCGACACCTACCTGCCGTTCCCGGTCCCCGGCTTCGGGCTGATCGTGGCGCTGGTGCTGATCACCTTCATTGGCTTCATGACGGCGAACATCGTCGGCCGCGCCATCGTCAATTTCGGCGAGCGGCTGCTCGGCCGCATGCCGCTGGTGCGCGGCATCTATAGCTCGCTGAAGCAGATTTTCGAGACGGTGCTGTCAAACAAGGGTGACATGTTCCGCCAGGTCGGGCTGGTCGAATATCCGCGGAAGGGCGTCTGGTCGCTGGTCTTCGTCGCCAGCGAAAAGGAAACCGAGATCAACCAGAAGCTCGACCAGGAAGGCGATCCGCTCATCGCGGTGTTCATGCCCTGCACGCCGAACCCGACAACCGGCTTCCTGATGTATGTGCATAAATCCGAGATCGTGCTGCTCGACATGAGCATCGAAGACGGCGCCAAGCTGATCGTTTCGGCCGGCATGGTGGCGCCGGAGGTCAAGACCAAGCTGGTGACGCTGAACGGCGAGCCCATCGAAGGGGCGCTTGCCAATCCGGCGATCGGCCCCGCTCAGCCGGCGCGCAGCAGCCGCACTGCCTCGTCGCGGCCGAACAGGTAGAGCAGCAGCCGCAGCGCCTCGCCGCGTTCGGACCGCAGTTCCGGATCCCGCGACAGGATCAGCCGCGCGTCGTCGCGGGCAGCTTCGAGCAGGTCGGCATGGAATTCGATACGCGCCACCTGGAAGCCGGGCGTGCCGGACTGGCGAGTGCCCAGCAGCTCGCCTTCGCCGCGCAGCTTCAGATCTTCCTCGGCTATGCGGAAGCCGTCCTCTGTCTCGCGCATCACCGACAGCCGGCGCTTCGCCGTCTCGCCGGGCGGGTCCTTGTAGAGCAGCACGCAGGAAGACGGCCGGTCGCCGCGCCCGACCCGGCCGCGCAACTGGTGCAGCTGCGCAAGGCCGAAGCGCTCGGCGTGCTCGATGACCATGATCGTGGCGTCCGGCACGTCGACGCCGACCTCGATCACCGTGGTTGCGATGAGGATGCGCGTCTCGCCCTCTTTGAAGGCGCGCATCGCTTCGTCCTTCTCGGCGCCTTTCATGCGGCCGTGCACCAGGCCGATCCGGTCGCCGAACAGCGGCTTCAGCGAAGCGAAGCGGTCCTCGGCCGACATCAGCTTGATCTCTTCCGATTCCTCGACCAGCGGGCAGATCCAGTAGATTTTCTGGCCTTCGGCGATGGCGTCCTGCATGCGCCCGACCAGTTCGTCCAGCCGCTCCATCGGCAAGGTCACCGTGCGGATCGGCTGACGGCCGGCCGGCTTCTCGGTGAGCTTCGAGACGTCCATGTCGCCGAAGGCTGTGAGCACCAGCGTGCGCGGGATGGGTGTCGCCGTCATCACCAGCATGTCGGGCGCGTCGCCCTTGGCGGTAATGGCGAGACGCTGGTGGACACCGAAGCGATGCTGCTCGTCGACGACGGCAAGCACGAGGTCGTGGAAGGTCACGGTTTCCTGGAACAGCGCGTGCGTGCCGACGACGATGTCGATTTCGCCGCTGGCAAGGCCTGCCAGCGTCTCTGCGCGCTCGCGTCCCTTCTCGCGCCCGGTCAGGATGGCGACGCGGAGGCCGGCTTTTTCCGCCAGCGGAGCAATCGTCGCCAGATGCTGGCGCGCCAGGATCTCGGTCGGCGCCATCAGCGCCGCCTGGCCGCCGGCCTCGACCGCGCGTCCCATGGCAAGCAGCGCGACCACCGTCTTGCCGGAGCCGACATCGCCCTGCAGCAGGCGCAGCATACGTTCGGGATCGGCGAGGTCGGCATTGATTTCGCCGAGCGCGAATTCCTGTGACGGGGTGAGCTTGTAGGGCAGGGCCGCGCGCAGCCGTTCGACAATGCGGCCATCGCCGACCAGCGGCCGGCCGGACAGCCGGCGTATTCTGGCGCGCACCAGCGCCAGCGACACCTGCCCGGCCAGGAACTCGTCATAGGCAATGCGGCGCCAGGCCGGGCCTTCGACCGCGACATCGATCGGGTCCTTCGGATTGTGGATGCGGGCGAGCGCATCGCCGAAGGACTGAAAGGTGTGGCGGCGCATAAAAGCGTCGTCCTGCCATTCCGGCAGGTCCGGCAAGCGACCGAGCGCCTGGGCGATCGCCCGGCGCAGCACCTTGGCCGACAGGCCGGCGGTGAGCGGATAAACCGGCTCGACCAGCGGCAGGCCCTCGGCCTCGTCGAGCGGCGCGATGTGGTCGGGATGGACCATGGTCGGGCGACCGTTGAACCATTCCATGCGGCCGGAGATCACGACACGCTCGCCTTCGGGCAGCATCTTCTGCAGATAGGCGGCATGGGCATGGAAGAAGGTCAGCGCGATCTCGCCGGTGTCGTCATGGGCGTAGACTCGGTAAGGCACGGACCGGTTGCCGCGCGGCGGCGGCTGGTGGCGGTCGACCCGCACCTCGAGTGTGACGATCTGGCCTTCGGCCGACAGCGCGATGCCTGGCCGGTTGCGGCGGTCGATCACCGTGTTGGGCAGCACGAACAGAAGGTCGGCGGCGCGTCCGGGACGGTCGCCGAGATCGGCCGGTACGACCCGTTCGATCATGGTCCCGACTTTCTGGCCGACGCCGGCGAGCGAGGTTATCGGGACGAACAGGGGATCGAGGATGGAAGGACGCATCAGTGCTGCGCCGATTTTGACGCTGGATAGGCCGAGTTCCTTCGCGCCCTCCTCTGTCCTGCCGGACATCTCCCCCACAAGGGGGGAGATTGGCAGCTTCGGCGATGCAGCCATTCTGCAACGTTGAAGATTGGCGAAAGCGGAGGTGCCGTCCGATCTCCCCCCAAGTGGGGGAGATGTCCGGCAGGACAGAGAGGGGCGCGAAGGAATGCAATCATTTCAGGTTGATTGTCGGGTGTCTTACTTTGCCTTGCAAGGCTGACACCGGTCTCTATCCACGCTATATGCGCCGCTTCGGACAGGGATGGCGTGCGATGACCGGAACACAGCGATCAAGCGAGGGATTGGATACCCGTCGCCGCAAACTCCTTTTCCGCTCCTGGCACCGCGGCATGCGCGAGATGGACCTCATCCTGGGCTCCTTCGCCGATGCCGAGATCGGCGCCTTGACCGGCGATGAAATCGACCAATATGAAATGCTCCTCGAAATCCCAGACACCGAATTCCTGCCGATGATCACCGGCGAACGCCCGGTTCCGCCCGATATCGATTGCGCGGTGCTGCAAAAAATCCTGGCGTCGCGCCGGACCATTACATTTTGAAAAACGCATGAGCCTCATTCCTTCCATCGGCCTGCCGAAGGGCCGCGCCGGCCAGTTCATCGTCGACGGCGTCGCCGACGGCTACGAGGCCTTCGCGCTGGTGCGGACGGCGCATGAGATCGCACCTGACAAGCCAGTGCTGTTCGTCGCGCGCGACGGGCAGCGGCTGCCGGCGATCATCGAAGCGCTTGCTTTTGCCGCGCCCGGCCTGCCGGTGCTTGAATTGCCGGCCTGGGACTGCCTGCCTTACGACCGTGTCTCGCCCGGCGCGGACGCCGCGGCGCGGCGGCTCGACGCGCTTTCCGCCATGATCGCGCTGGCCAAGAAGCCGCATCGCGCCGTGATCCTCACCACCGCCAACGCGCTTTTGCAGCGCATTCCGCCGGCCGGGCTGATCGAAGCACAGACCTTCCATGCCAAGCCTGGCAACCAGATCGACATGAATGCGCTGATCGCGCGGCTGGAGACCTCCGGCTTCGAGCGCGTGCCGACAGTGCGCGATGTCGGCGAGTTCGCGGTGCGCGGCGGCATCCTCGACCTGTTCGCACCCGGCTGGAGCGAGGCACTCAGGCTCGACTTTTTCGGCGACACGCTGGAATCGATCCGCGTCTTCGACGTCGCGACCCAGCGCACCACAGGGCAGCGCAAGTCGATGGCGTTGCAGGCGATGAGCGAGGTGGCGCTGACGCCGGAGACGATCAGCCGCTTCCGCCGTTCCTATATCGAGGCGTTCGGCGCTCCCTCGCGCGACGATGCGCTCTATGCAGCCGTCAGCGAGGGCCGGCGCTTTGCCGGCATGGAGCACTGGCTGCCGTTCTTCTACGAGCGGCTGGAGACGGTTTTCGACTACTTGCCGGAGGCGCCGGTGGTCTTCGACCATCTGGCGCATGAGGCGTTGGCCGAGCGCCACACGCTGATCCTCGACCACTATGAGGCGCGCCGGAAGCAGGCCGACGGCGCGCTGAAGGACGCGGTGCCCTATAAGCCGGTGGCGCCGGACCTGCTCTATCTTTCGCCGCAGAACCTCAGCGCTTCGCTCGGGCCGCGCGAAGACATCGACTTCACCGTCTTCGATGCACCCGATGTCGGCGGCAAAAAAGTCTTCCATGCCGGCTCGCGGCATGGCCGCAACTTCGCCGAGGAGCGCGCCGATCCCAACGTCAATGTCTTCGACGTCGTGGTGAAGCATATTGCCGACGAGCGCGCCGCGCGCCGCCGGGTGATCATCGCCGGCTGGACGGAAGGCTCGCTCGACCGGCTCGGCCAGATCCTTGCCGAACACCACCTCGGCAATCTGAAGCCTGTCGCCTCGCTTGCCGAGGTCGAAAAGCTCGAGCCGGGGCAGGCGGGGCTCGCCGTGCTGCCGCTCGAATCCGGCTTCGAGACCGATAACCTGCTCGTGGTCGCCGAGCAGGACATCCTCGGCGATAGGCTGATCCGCCGCGCGAAGCGCAAGAAGCGCGCGTCCGACTTCATCGCCGAGGCCTCGTCGCTGTCATCGGGCGACATCGTCGTCCACGCCGACCACGGCATCGGCCGCTTCGTCGGCCTGCGCACCATCGAGGCGGTGGGGGCGCCGCACGACTGTCTCGAAATCCACTATGCCGGCGACGACCGGCTGTTCCTTCCGGTCGAGAACATCGAGCTTCTGTCGCGCTACGGCTCGGATTCGGCGGAAGCCGCGCTCGACAAGCTCGGCGGCGGCGCCTGGCAGGCGCGCAAGGCACGGCTGAAGCGGCGCCTGCTCGACATGGCCGGGCAGCTGATCCGCATCGCAGCTGAGCGGCAGATGCGTTCCGCGCCGACCATGATCCCGGCCGACGGCCTCTATGGCGAGTTCGCGGCACGCTTTTCCTATGAGGAAACCGATGACCAGCAGACGGCGATCGACGCCGTCATGGACGATCTCGGTGCCGGCAAGCCGATGGATCGGCTGATCTGCGGCGATGTCGGCTTCGGCAAGACGGAGGTGGCGCTGCGCGCCGCCTTCATCGCGGCGATGGAGGGGTTCCAGGTCGCGGTCGTGGTGCCGACGACGCTTCTCTCGCGCCAGCATTTCAAGACCTTCTCGCAGCGCTTCTCCGGTCTGCCGATCCGCGTCGCGCAGGCCTCGCGCCTGGTCGGGGCCAAGGAGCTGGCCGAAACCAAGAAGGGCGTCGCCGAAGGCTCCGTCGACATCGTCGTCGGCACGCATGCGCTGCTCGGCAGCTCGATCTCGTTCAAGAATCTCGGCCTCTTGATCATCGACGAGGAGCAGCATTTCGGCGTCAAGCACAAGGAGCGGCTGAAGGAGCTCAAGAACGACGTGCATGTGCTGACATTGTCGGCAACGCCGATCCCGCGCACACTGCAGCTGGCGCTGACCGGCGTGCGCGAGCTGTCGCTGATCGCCACGCCGCCGGTCGACCGCATGGCGGTGCGCACTTTCATGTCGCCCTTCGATTCGCTGGTGATCCGCGAGACGCTGCTGCGCGAGCGCTACCGCGGCGGCCATTCCTTCTATGTCGTGCCGCGCATCAGCGATCTTGCCGAAATCCATGATTTCCTGAAGGAATCCGTGCCGGAGCTGAAGGTGGCTGTCGCCCATGGCCAGATGCCGGCCGGCGAGCTCGACGACATCATGAACGCCTTCTATGACGGCCAGTACGACGTGCTTCTGTCGACGACCATCGTCGAATCCGGCCTCGACATCCCGACCGCCAACACGCTCATCGTCCACCGCGCCGACATGTTCGGGCTCGCCCAGCTCTACCAGCTGCGCGGCCGCGTCGGCCGCTCGAAGGTGCGCGCCTATGCGCTGTTCACGCTGCCGGCCAACCGCAAGCTCACCGACACGGCCGAGCGCCGGCTGAGGGTGCTGCAATCGCTCGACACGCTCGGCGCCGGCTTCCAACTCGCCAGCCACGACCTCGACATCAGGGGGGCCGGCAATCTTCTCGGCGAGGAACAGTCCGGCCACATCAAGGAGGTCGGTTTCGAGCTCTACCAGCAGATGCTGGAGGAGGCGGTGGCCGAGGTGAAGGATACGGGCGAAGTGCAGGACGGCGGCTGGTCGCCGCAGATCGCCGTCGGCACTGCCGTGATGATCCCTGAAAGCTATGTGCCCGACCTGCAGCTTCGCATGGGGCTCTATCGCCGCCTCGGCGACCTCGAAACCACCGAGGAGATCGACGCCTTCGGTGCCGAGCTGATCGACCGTTTCGGGCCGCTGCCGGAGGAGGTGACGCATCTTTTGAAGATCGTCTTCATCAAAATGCTTTGCCGCAAAGCCAATGTCGAGAAGCTCGATGCCGGTCCCAAAGGCGTCGTCATCCATTTCCGCAAGCGCGAGTTCCCCAATCCGGTCGAGCTGGTCAAGTTCATCGGCGAGCAGGGCTCACTGGCCAAGATCAGGGCCGACCACAGCGTCGTCTTCATCCGCGACTGGCCGAATGCCGAGAAGCGCCTGGCCGGCTCCGCGGTTGTCATGACGCAATTGGCGCGGTTGGTTGATAAAGCCGCATAATGCAGGTCGATATTGAGGTGAAGCCGGCCTGCAAATGGCAGTTTCCTGCGCTTCCGGTGTTCACGTATTTTCAAGTACGCTCCGCTCCGGTTCAAGGAAATCGCCATTTTCGGCTCGGCCTGACCTGAATCTCGGCCTGCCCTGGCGAGCGAAGCCATTCGCCACTGCTGAAATTCCTGTCTAGAATAGGAAATCGGCTTCGTGTAAGGAGCCGCCACCTCATATTGGGGCTGAAATGGCGAGCGAGGGCGTTCGCCGGTTTGTTTGACGCAATTCCGGACGGAAAACCGCTTCGCACTTTTTCCTGGAATTGCTCTGAAAGGGCGTTGGGTGCAGCGATGACGAAATGGTCGCCGAATTCGTGGAGAGCAAAGCCGATCAAGCAGGTCCCGGCCTATCCGGACCTTGCGGCGCTGCAGGCCACGGAGGCGCGGCTCGCCACCTATCCGCCGCTGGTCTTTGCCGGCGAGGCGCGCAAGCTGAAGAAGCAGCTGGCGGCGGTCGCCGCCGGCGAAGCCTTCCTGCTCCAGGGCGGCGATTGCGCCGAGAGCTTTGCCGAGCATGGCGCCGACAACATCCGCGACTTCTTCCGCGTCTTCCTGCAGATGTCGGTGGTGCTCACCTTCGCCGGCGCGCAGCCGGTGGTGAAGGTCGGCCGCGTCGCCGGTCAGTTCGCCAAGCCGCGCTCCTCCGACAGCGAGACCAAGGCCGGCGTGACGCTGCCGAGCTATCGTGGCGATATCATCAACGGCATCGAGTTCGACGCCAAGTCGCGAATCCCCGATCCGGCCAGGCAGGAGATGGCCTACCGCCAGTCGGCGGCCACCCTCAATCTTCTGCGCGCTTTCGCGCAGGGCGGCTATGCCAGCCTGGAGAATGTGCACCGCTGGATGCTGGGCTTCGTCGCCGACAGCCCGCAGGGCGAGAAATACGAGTCGCTTGCCAACCGCATCACCGAGACCATGGATTTCATGCGCGCGGTGGGCATCACCTCCGAGACCAATTTCGCACTACGCGAGACCGATTTCTACACCAGCCACGAGGCGCTGCTGCTCGGCTATGAAGAGGCGCTTACCCGCGTCGACTCGACCTCCGGCGACTGGTACGCGACCTCGGGCCACATGATCTGGATCGGCGACCGCACCCGCCAGCCCGACCATGCGCATGTCGAATATTGCCGCGGCATCGAGAACCCGCTCGGCCTGAAATGCGGTCCCTCGCTGACGCCGGACGGCCTGCTTGAGCTGATCGACCTGCTCAACCCCGAGAACGAGCCGGGCCGGCTGACGCTGATCGCGCGCTTCGGCTCCGACAAGGTCGCGGAACATTTGCCGAAGCTGGTGCGGGCGGTGCAGAAGGAAGGCCGCAGCGTGGTGTGGTCGTCCGACCCGATGCACGGCAACACGATCGAGGCGGCCGGCTACAAGACGCGGCCGTTCGACCGCATCCTCAAGGAAGTGCAGACCTTCTTCGAGGTGCATCGCGCCGAGGGCACCCATCCGGGCGGCATCCATGTCGAGATGACCGGCAAGAACGTCACCGAATGCACCGGCGGCGCTCGTGCCATCACGGCCGAGGACCTGCAGGACCGCTACCACACCCATTGCGACCCGCGCCTCAACGCCGATCAGGCGATCGAGCTGGCCTTCCTGGTCTCGGATCTCTTGAAGAAGAGCCATCCGGTGCAGCACAAGCAGGCCGCCAACGCCTGAGCCACTTCCCATCCGTGTGATCGATCAAGCGCTGGATTTCTCCGGCGCTTTTTCGTTTGAGGACCGGGCCTGCGCCGCGCAGTCCGCCAAACCTTACGAAAATTTATAGTTACGCGACCATCGCAAGACCAAGATTGAGGTGGAGGTGTCGCCCCCGCGGCCTAAACGCCGCGCACGATACAGGTCCGCCATGCGTCACGAGCATGCCATCGTTCATCACCGCGCGATCGACTTCTGGTCGGCGCGCGCTGCGGTGCTTGTCGTCATCTGCCTGCAGCTTCTCGTCATCAACAATTTGTCGTTCGGTCCGCGCTGGCTCGCGCCCGCAATCGAAGCGGCGCTGCTCGTGCCGCTGTCGATCGCAACGGCCTGGACGCAAATGGCGACCCAGAAGGCCGTCGACCACGAACATTGGTACGCGATCGGTCGGTTTCGCGTCTTCATCCGCCGCACCGCGCTGGTGATGACCGGCGTCATCAGCATCATGAATTGCGGGTCGCTGATCTTGCTGGTTCGGGCGCTGCTCGAAGGCCATGCCGGCGCCGGCACGACGCTGCTGGTCGACGCGCTCAACATCTGGGTCACCAACGTCATCGTCTTCGCGCTGTGGTTCTGGAGCACCGACCGCGGCGGCCCGCCGACCTGCGGCCTGGTCAAGCGCGCACATGCCGATTTTCTGTTCCCGCAGATGACACTGCCCGATCGCGAGATCCGCGACTGGCTGCCCGGCTTTGTCGACTACGTCTTCCTGGCCTTCACCAATGCGACGGCGTTTTCGCCGACCGACACCTTGCCGCTTACCCAGCGCGCCAAGCTCCTGATGATGGCCGAGGCAATGATCTCGCTGCTGACGATCGCGCTGGTCGCCGCGCGTGCCGTGAATATCTTGGCTTAAAGTGTGTCGCCGCACACTTTAAGCCTTTGTTTTTTGATGCATGTCGTTCTCCCAAAACCGCCGCGCACTTTTGGGCGACATGCATTAGCGCCTGCGCTCCCAGCGCATGTTCGCCAGTCTCGGATCGGCAAAGGCGGTCCGTGAGAATTCCACCCGCCTGTCCGGGAACTCGCAGATCGCCTGGACGCCGAACGAGCCGATGCGGATGCGCCAGGTCTGCGGCTCCAGCGGCCTGGCCTTGGCAAAGCCCTTGCACGTCAGCAGCGCGACGTTGACGCCTTTCGGGTCGCGTGCCGAGCGGTAGCGGATCGCCTGCATCTCGGCCTCGCGCGCGACGTCGGC
The DNA here is from genome assembly GCF_033977205.1 of Mesorhizobium album. Lineage (NCBI taxonomy): Bacteria > Pseudomonadati > Pseudomonadota > Alphaproteobacteria > Hyphomicrobiales > Phyllobacteriaceae > Mesorhizobium > Mesorhizobium album. Next base: position 42,059 of record NZ_JAVIIW010000044.1, read on the forward strand.
AATGGCCTGGCAGGCGGCATAATCGGTCGGATGCGTCCACGCCTTCTCGTCGCGGTCGAGCGGCGGCCGGGTGAGGTCGATCGCCTTCTCGCATTTGATCGCCGCGGCAAAGGCGGTGTATTCGGCCGCGTCGTGCGGCCATTGGGTCTGCGGTGATTCAGAAAAGAACAGTAGGCGGTAGAAGGCCATTTCCGCCACCGCCGTCAGCACCGTCTCTGCCGCGTAGTAGACGCCCTTGGTCTTGCCCGCGCGGCGGAAGCGCGAGCCATGCGGATAGATCGAGCCGTAGCGGAACGGCGTGGCGAGCAGATAATGGAGGTGGCGACACTCCAGCGGGATCTGCGGCTTGGTTTCCTCGATGAGGTCTTCAAGCAGGCCCTGCTCGTCGAGCGTGTCGACGAGTTTCAGCGTCGAGACGCGGTGCTGCGCCTCGACCATCCGCCAATATTTGCCTTCGAGCCTGACGGCCTCAGACGAGAGCGCGCCGGGAGTCCAGGTAGGCGATGACATCGACAAGTCCGGCAATCGTCAGGATCTTTTCCAGCGGCGTGCCGTCGAGCGCCGTGTTCGGGTTCTTCAGCCATGCCCGGGCGACGGTCTCGTCGCCGCCGACGATGGCGTCGAGCGAGCGGAACAGCCGGACGAACAGCACCGCAAGCTCGAACGGCTTGGTTCCGCGCTCGAGCAGGAATTCCTGCTTGCGCATGCGCGAGACCGTCGCTTCCGAGACGCCGATAACCAATGCCAGCGTCCTTGCCGTGATGTCGAGCAGGTCGGCCGCGCGCAGCGTGGCCTTGGTGATGACGGCATTTTCCGCCGCCGTCGCGGCGGCGACTGGACGTTGCATGAGCGCACCCTCATTTCTGTGGAAAATATAATCCACAGAAATTCATTTGGAAAGAGGCGCTGTGGCGGAGCCGGGCGAGGGATACGCCGGAATATCAGTCTTTCTTATAGAGCAGCCAACCCTTGCCGGTCCGACCGGCCATGGTCGAATGCCTGGTGACGCGGTTGCGGCCGCCGACCTTGGAGCGGTAAAGCGCCCGGTCGGCCTTGATGTAGAGATCTTCGGGGCTGTCGGCCTCGGAAGCCATGCAGATGCCCATGGAAACGGTCACCGTGCCGTAGTTCATGCCGGTCTGGCTGCTGGTGAACGGCGTCTGTTCGATCAGCACGCGGATGCGCTCGGCGATCTCGTAAGTGGTGTCCTCGCTGGCGCCCTCGACGATGAGCGCGAACTCCTCGCCGCCGGTGCGGGCCACGAACATGTCGGCGCGAACGCTGGACCGGAAAATCTCGGCGACGATCTGGATGATCTTGTCGCCGACCGGGTGGCCGTAACGGTCGTTGATGTCCTTGAAGCGGTCGATGTCGGCCAGGATCAGCGCGTTGAACAGGATGCCGCGGTTGCTGTTGTAGATGCGGGTGATTTCCTTGTCGAAGGCGCGGCGGTTCCAGATCTGCGTCAGCGGATCGGTATCGGCCAGCCGCTTGTATTCCTCAAGCTTCGATTTGACGCTTTCGAGCTCGGCGGTCTTTTCGCTGAGCGTGTTGGCGAACTGGTGGTTGTGATCCAGCGTGGAACTGGTGGCGACGGACATGGCTCCCGCAATTTTCTGCAGCAGCTCCTGCGAAAGCAGGCTTCGATTGCTCAAGCCGCTCGACGTCTCGTCGAGGATGCGGCCGTATTTCTCCATGTGCGTGCGCTCGCTGCGCAGCAGCGCGGCGATGTCCTCGAGCTCCTTGGCGACCATCTCGCGGGCGTGCTCGACAATGGTAGGGCCGTGGTGCTGCGGAAAGAAAGTGCGCCCGATGCGGTCGAGATCCTCCTGAGTCGGCCGGTTGCTCAATGACACGACGGCAAGGCTGAGCTCGTGATTGCTGCCGTTGAGCGCCTCGTAAAAGATCTCGTAATTGCGCGGCAAGCCAAGCACGCCGAGCTGGCGCATGGTCGCCACAACGGTGCTGGCGATGTCGCTGTTCCTATCGGTCTGGACGGCTGCCGGTTGCATAGTCTGCTTCACTACCCTTCAGTGCGACCGGAGACCTGCCACCGCCGGGAGTCGCCTATACGGGGATTGGAATCAAACTTGCGAATGCGACGGCGCGTCCCCAACACGACCTTCGCTTGCAGGAATCATAGATGCAGTTGCGCTAAAGTTTCCTTAATGGCCTGCATTTCCTCATCGTCTCTGCTACCACAGGCTGCAATTCGATGCGGACATGGCTTTTGAAAGGCGCATTTTCGGTGTCGCATTTGCCTGCGCCTGGCAACCGCAAAACTGGAATCTTGTCCGGCACGATGGACGCGAACGACGTCGAAGGAGGGTCGGAATGGACGCAAATCACAGTGGATCATGCCTGTGCGGGGCGGTGCGCTTCAGGACGACAGGCCCGCTGCGCGGGGTGGTCTATTGCCATTGCTCGCAGTGTCGAAAGCAGAGCGGACATTTCTATGCCGCGACCAATGTCTCGGATGGCAACATTGCAATCGACGGCGCGGAAAACCTCACCTGGTACGAAGCGTCCGCTTTTGCCAAGCGCGGCTTTTGCAAGACATGCGGTTCGCTGCTGTTTTGGAAGCCAAAAGACGATCGATATGTGTCGGTTCTGGCCGGGTCGTTCGACGAGCCAACCAGTCTCCGGGGCGAATGTCATATCTTCGTCGGTGACAAGGGAGATTACTACGCGATCGAAGACGGACTGCCGCAGTTCCCGAAGTCGACGCCGTCGATCAAGGTGGCGGACGAATGATTTTTGCGGCGGTTGCCTTATTCCCTTGATCCGGCCGTTGCGATATCCCCTGCCTGTGACTCGGAAAGGGCTGGGCATGCAGCGGCTGATCGACGCTTTCATCAATTCGGTGCGGGCATTTCGCAAGCTGGCCGCCCACGAAGCGGCATTCCAGCAGGAACTGTTGCTGCTCGCTCTCGCCCTGCCGGCCGGCTGGTTCATTTCGGTGTCATGGCGCGGCTATGCGTTGCTGATCGGCGCGGTCCTGCTGATGATCATGGTCGAGGTGATCAACACCGGCATCGAGGCAGCATGCGATGCCATTTCCCACGAGTTCCACATCGACATCCAACTCGCCAAGGATTGCGGCTCGCTGGCCGTGCTGATCTCGATCGTGATTGCCGCCGGTGTCTGGGGTATCGCCCTGATCGAACGCATCGTGGGAGCGCCGATCTGATCTTGCCGGCATAGGCGCAGGCCGTAAGACTAAAGCGCGTCGCGTTGAAACGGAGTCGGGCGACGCGCTTTAGGTCTTTGTTTTGATGCATGTCGTTCTCCCAAAACCGCTGCGCACTTTTGGGCGACATGCATTAGTCTAACGACTGATCGTCTCCAGCGTCCTTGGCACGTTCCCTTCCGGCAACGTGGTGCGCAACCAGCCAGGCGAGGATCGCGATCACAAGACCAACAGCCAGCGCCAGGACGAGGCGCTCGTGTCGGACGAGCGCCTGGCCGACCAAATGCTCCGCGCTGAGGCCGAAGACATAGCCGAGGGTGCCGAAGAGCGCTGCCCAGACCGCCGATGAGATGGCATTCAGGATGACGAAGCGCGGCACCGATACGGTCGACAGCCCGGCGGCGATGCCGCCGACAAGGCGCATGCCGTAAATGTAGCGGTTGGTCAGCACGTAGATGTTGGGATGGGCGTTGAGCAGGCGGTAGGCGTGCCGGAAGCCTGGCCTGTTGCGCAGCCTGACCACATAGGGATGATCGGCAAAGTTGCGGCCGAGAATGAAGAAGAAAGTATCGCCGGCGAAGGCGCCGATAAACGCGGCCAGAAAGGCCTGCCACAATACGAACACCTGCTGATGCGCGAAAAAGCCGCCGAGGATGGCGGCGCTTTCGCCTTCGGCGACGCAGCCCAGGAAGACGGCGACCAGCCCGTATTGCTCGATGAGACGGTGGATGGTCTCGGTCATCGGCTTGCCGGGTGCGCCGAGAGCTTCTCGTCGATCTGCCTGATCTGCTCGGCCATGCGCAGGATCTCGTCGCGCATGCCGACGATCTCGCTGTGGCGCAGTTCGTCCAGCTTCTCATGCAGGGCCATGATTTCGATCTCCGCCTTCAGGTTGACCTCGTAGTCGTGGGCCGCGTCGATGCGGTCGCGCTCGGTCTGGCGGTTCTGCGACATCATGATCACCGGCGCCTGCAGGGCGGCGACCATGGAGAGCACCAGGTTGAGGAAGATGAAGGGGTAGGGATCGAAGGCGTTGCGCGTCAGCAGCCAGACATTGCCGAATGTCCACAGGAGCAGAAAGGCGATGAAGCCGAGGATGAAGGACCATGAGCCGCCGATACGGGCGATCGTGTCGGCAACGCGATCGCCATAGGTGGAGTGGAAAGCGACGGCCTTGTTGATGTCCTTGGTGATGGTGGTGCGGTCGAGCGCGCTCTGCAATACTCGGCTTTCGAGGGCCGTGAGGCTGTCAGGCTTTCGGCTCAGCCACCGGTTCGCCAGATCTTCGACCGTCTTGTTCATGCTCTCCGCTCCATCCGCCAGGCCTGTATTCCGTTTCCACGCAATTCCAGGCGGAAAGGCGCAGCCCACTTTTCCCGGAATTGCCCATAGAGGTAGAGTCTACCGACCCGAACGGGAAGTGATAGATTGATCATGACAGGCGAGGGTGGAGATGGCCGATTTCCAGAAAATTCGTGCCCGGGCGGCAAAGCGCAAGGGCGGTGAAGAAGCGCTGGCGTCGCTGCTCGGGCCGATGCCCGACAATGCGGCGGTGGCGAAAATCGCGGACGACCGCATCCTCTCCACTATGGCCGAGCGCATCTTTGCCGCCGGCTTCGTCTGGCGCGTCATCGAGCAGAAGTGGCCGGGCTTCGAGGAGGCCTTCCTTGGCTTCGAACCGAAGCGGCTCCTGTTCCAGCCCGACGATTTCTGGCACGAGCTGGCATCCGACAAGCGCATCGTGCGCAACCCGCAGAAGATCAAATCCGTGCGCGACAATGCGGCTTTCGTTGATCGGGTCTCGAAGGAGCATGGCGGCTTCGGTAAATTCCTCGCCGAATGGCCGGCCGATGACCAGGTCGGGCTGACCGCCTATCTTGCCAAGCACGGCAGCCGGCTCGGCGGCAACACCGGCCAGTATTTCCTGCGCTGGCTGGAGTGGGACACCTTCATCGTTTCGACCGATATGGCTGCGGCGCTGCGCGACGCCGGCCTCGACATCGCCGAAAGCCCGACCTCGAAGCGGGACCTCGACAAGATCCAGGCCCAGCTCAATCGATGGTCGGCCGAGACAGGGCTGCCTCGGCGCCACATCTCGCGCATCCTGGCGATGTCGATCGGCGAGAACCATTCGCCGGAAACATTGCGCGAATATATGGGCGAGCAGGCCTGATCGCCGGCAGCCGTCGGGCCGGATTCGCCGGCACTCGCCGGTCATGTGCGAGGTGGCACAAGCAATCGCCATTGCCCGGCCAATTCGGCCACGCTAAATCCGACGCATGACCCAGACCGCTCCCGACATCCTGCGCATCGCCGTCGCCCAGCTCAATCCGACAGTCGGCGATGTCGCCGGCAACCTTGCCAAGGCGCGCGAGGCGAGGGCCGATGCGGCCCGCCAGGGTGCCGACCTCGTGCTCTTCACCGAGCTCTTCCTTGCCGGTTACCCGCCGGAAGATCTTGTGCTGAAGCCGGCCTTTCTGAAAGCCTGCGAAAAAGCCGCGGAGGATTTCGCCAGGGACACGGCCGATGGCGGCCCGGGCTTCATCATCGGCACGCCGCTGAAGCGCAAGACCGGAACGCATAATTCGATCGTCTTCGCCGACGGCGGCAAGATCATCGCCGAGCGCTACAAGCTCGATCTGCCGAACTATGGCGAGTTCGACGAGAAACGCGTCTTCCAGGCCGGGCCCGAACTGCAGGGGCCGGTGAATTTCCGTGGTGTGCGGCTCGGCATTCCGATCTGCGAGGACATCTGGGGCGATATCGCCGTCTGCGAGACGCTGGCCGAAAGCGGCGCCGAGATCCTCCTGGTGCCTAACGGCTCGCCCTATTATCGCGCCAAGATCGATGTCCGCCACCAGGTGGTCATCAGGCAGGTGATCGAATGCGGCCTGCCGATGATCTACGCCAACCAGCTTGGCGGCCAGGACGAACTGATCTTCGACGGCGCGTCCTTTGCCATCGGCGCCGACAAGACGCTTGCCTTCCAGATGAGCCAGTTCGAGGAAGCGGTCGCCGTCACCACCTGGAAGAGAAGCCGCGTCGCCGCAGGCGCGCAAAATGCAAATAATTCCGACCATTGGTTCTGCTCGGATGGGCCGATGTCAAAAGTCCCCGAGCGGGAGGAGGCCGACTACCGGGCCTGCATGCTCGGGTTGCGCGACTACGTCAACAAGAACGGTTTCAAGAACGTGGTGCTGGGCCTCTCCGGCGGTATCGACTCCGCGATCTGCGCGGCATTGGCCGTCGACGCGCTCGGCGAAGAGCGGCTGCGCACGGTCATGATGCCCTATCGCTATACCTCGAAGGACTCGCTGAAGGATGCCGAGGACTGCGCCCGCGCGCTCGGCTGCCGCTATGATATCGTGCCGATCTCCGAGCCGGTCGAAGGCTTCAAACATGCGCTCACCCAGCTTTTCGAGGGCACAGAGGAGGGCATCACCGAGGAGAATCTGCAGAGCCGGGCACGCGGCACGATCCTGATGGCGATCTCGAACAAGTTCGGCTCGATGGTCGTCACCACCGGCAACAAGAGCGAGATGTCGGTCGGCTATGCCACGCTCTACGGCGACATGAATGGCGGCTTCAACCCGATCAAGGACCTCTACAAGATGCAGGTCTACGCGCTGGCGCGCTGGCGCAACGAGCACGTGCCGCCGGGCGCGCTCGGCCCGTCGGGCGAGGTGATCCCGAAGAACATCATCGACAAGGCGCCGTCGGCGGAACTGCGGGAAAACCAGACCGACCAGGATTCGCTGCCGCCCTATCCGGTGCTGGACGACATTCTCGAGTGCCTGGTCGAGAACGAGATGAGCGTCGACGACATCGTCGCGCGCGGCCATGACCGGGCGACGGTGACGCGTGTCGAGCATCTGCTCTACATCGCCGAATACAAGCGCCGGCAGGCAGCGCCCGGCGTGAAGATTACAAGGAAGAATTTCGGCCGCGACCGCCGCTATCCGATCACCAACCGGTTCCGGGATCGCAGCTAGCGGACTGCACATCAGCTTGCCCATGCCTGACGTTGAAATCAGCTTCGACCTGTCTCGGATCGATTTCCGGGCGACCTCGGACCAGTTGATGGCGAGCTATTGGGGCAGCGCGCGCAACGACGAGATGCATCGTCGGGCCTTCGCCAACTCGCTTTGCGTCGGCGCATATATCGACGGCAAGCAGGTCGGTTTCGCCCGCGCGATCACCGACTACACGGTGTTTGCCTATCTTGCCGACGTCATCATCTGGCCGGAGCATCGCGGACAAGGCATCGGCAGGCGGCTCGTGCAGGCTCTGCTGGAACACCCCGAGGTGAAGACCGTGTCTCATTGGAGCCTCACGACCAGCGACGCGCACAGCCTCTACCAGAAGTTCGGGTTCCAGACCGACGGCCGCTATATGCGACTGGAGCGCATACCTGCGGCTTGACGGATCGGCCACAACCCGCCGTTGTTGCAAAATAGTCCCAGTGCTTGGACCAGATGTCGTTTTGGGGACAGCCTGCCTTGGCGAGGTGGTGAGCCGCCTCTATAAGAACGTCTCCGCGATTCCCTTTCGGGAGGACCGTATGGCAGGATTTGACATCGTTATGCGAGGCCGCGAAGCCTAGGTCTGCACTGGCCGTCCGAAGTTGCTTCGGAAAGCCGGTCGCAGAACAGGTATTTGCGGCTGCCGGTCGCCGCCTCCGGGCGCGCGCTCAACCATACTAACCTCCGCATTCCCAGGCGCCCTTGGCGCCGACGCGGGTTTTCCAAAATTGACCTTCTCGGGACCGGGTTCGCTTGCGCCCGGATGACATCATGGCTCGTTTCAAGATCGATCTGCGCGCCAGCGCCTTTCGCAGCGTGCTCGGCTTCACGCTCTGCCACTGGAGCCGCCAGCCGGGACGGCTGTCGCTCATCATGGGCGCGTTCCTGCTCTCGACGCTCGCCGACGTGCTGACGCCGCTGTACTCTGGCCGGCTGGTCGACGCGGTCGCCAGCAGCGCCGGCGCCGACGAGGTGGCTTGGCACGCCGCAATGGGGGCGTTCTCCATCCTGATGGCGCTGGCGCTTGCCGGCGTCGTGCTGCGCAATGCCGCTTTCATCTGGATCGTCGGGCTGACGCTCAAGATGATGTCGGACATCGCCGCGGATACCTTCCACCGGGTACAGCGCTTCTCGACGGATTGGCACGCCAACAGCTTTGCCGGATCGACCGTGCGCAAGATCACGCGCGGCATGTGGGCGCTCGACCTGCTCAACGACACGATCCTGATCGCGCTGCTGCCGTCGCTGGTCATGCTGGTCGGTTCGACGCTGCTGCTCGGCTGGTTCTGGCCGATGATGGGGTTGGTGGTCGCCTCCGGCTCGGTGCTGTTCATCGCCGTCACCGCCATGCTGTCGCTCGGCTATGTGGCGCCGGCGGCGCGCCTTGCCAACAGCTGGGATACGCGCCTCGGCGGCGCGTTGGCCGATGCGGTGAGCTGCAACGCGGTGGTCAAGGGCTTTGGCGCCGAAGTCCGCGAGGAGGCGCGGCTTGCCCGCGTCGTCGCCAAATGGCGCCTGCGCACCGGCCGCACCTGGGTGCGCGGCACGGCCAACGGCACGACGCAAGGCGCCATGCTGATGCTGCTGAGAGCCGCCATCATCGGCCTCGCTCTCATGCTGTGGTCATGGGGGCAGGCGAGCGCCGGCGATGTCGCCTTCGTGCTGACATCGTTCTTCGTCCTGCAAGGCTATCTGCGCGACATCGGCACGCATATCCGCAACCTGCAGCGCTCGATCAACGATATGGAGGAACTGGTCGACTTTCAGTCCGAGCCGCTCGGCATCGAGGACCTGCCTGGTGCCGTGCCGATCCGGATCGCGAAGGGCCGCATCGCCTTCGACAGGGTGACGTTCCACTACGGCAATCACCGGCTGCCGCTCTATCGCGACTTCTCGGTCGAGATCGCCGCGGGCGAACGCATCGGACTGGTCGGGCATTCGGGATCGGGCAAGACGACTTTCGTCAAGCTGATCCAGCGCCTCTATGACGTGAATGGGGGCCGGATCGGGATCGACGGCCAGGACATCTCGCAGGTGGCGCAGGCATCGTTGCGCAGCCAGATCGCCATCGTGCAACAGGAGCCGATCCTGTTCCACCGGTCGCTGGCCGAGAACATCGCCTATGCCCGGCCGGGCGCCACGCGGGCCGAGATCGAGCATGCGGCGAAGCTCGCCAGCGCGCACGACTTCATTGTCAACCTGCCCAAGGGCTACGGAACCCTGGTCGGCGAGCGCGGCGTGAAGCTGTCGGGCGGCGAGCGCCAGCGTGTGGCGATCGCGCGCGCTTTCCTGGCCGACGCGCGCATCCTGATCCTCGACGAGGCGACATCGAGCCTCGATTCGGAATCGGAGGTGCTGATCCAGGAGGCGATGGAACGGCTGATGGTCGGACGCACGACATTGGTCATCGCGCACCGGCTCTCGACCGTGCGTGCGCTCGACCGGCTGCTGGTCTTCGACCGCGGCTGCATCATCGAGGAAGGCTCGCATGACGAGCTGATCCGACTGAACGGCGGCGTCTACAGGCGGCTGTTCGAGCGCCAGGCGCTCGAACTAACCAAGGGACTCGTCATGTGAAACGAAAGGTATCCGGCTTCGGTCGGATGCCTTCTTGCCTGCTGTCAGCCGTAATGCAGCTTCGGCTTAGGCTCCGTGCCAGTGAACTTGACACCGACGCGGTCGTTGCGGCGCCAGCGGACTTCCGCGCGATAGGCCACGCCATCGACCGGCACGTAGAGCAGGAAACGATCGGGAACGCGCGCTTCCGGCGCGACCTTCAATTCGGCGCCGTCGGCGTGCTGATTCCGCAACGTGCAGTTCACCTCGGAATTCTGAATACTGGTTATAATCGTCCCGCCCTTGAGCACGCGCTGGCGGTGTTCGCGCCGGTCTTCGCCGGAATTTTCTTCGAGTGGTTGCGCGGTGTTTGTCATCGATCTACGCCGTTAACCGAATCGGCACTGCAACAAGCAAAGCACCGATCTTCCCGCACGGCAACGCGCGGCCTGCCCATCAAGTTGCATATTCAGTTATATATCGAGGACTTAGGCGAATCTATGCGGGTCGGCGCAGAAATAGGCGATGATCTGGCAAAGATCGGGCTCGTAGACCATGCGAACGGCCTCGGCGGAGCCGACCCATTTGCGGGTGCGGGCGCGCTTCTCCTTCCACCGGTCGGCCACGCGGTCGACCTCGAGCGGAAACACCAGGACTTCGCAAGGCACCTCCTCGCCGGATGCCAGGACCTTGCCGTAGAAGTAGCGGCCGGCCTCGAGATGCGAGACGGTGCCGTGCAATCCCGCCTCCTCGCCCGCTTCGCGGGCGGCAGCCTCGCAGAGAGGCTCCCTGGCTTCCGGCCAACCTTTGGGCAGAACCCAGCGCCCGGTGTCGCGGCTGGTGATCAGCATGATCTCGACGCCGTTGTCACCTTCGCGCCAGGGCAAGGCGGCAACCTGCAGGCGACACGGCGCCGTGCCGAAGAGCCGCCGGACCCTCTCGGTCATCTGGTTGTGCGTCGTCGGCCTCGTCAACATTGCAGAAGCTGCCCCAGCCTCCAGAATCGTTTGCCACCTCACGAATCTTACGGCGAATTATGGGCTTTAAAAGTAAAAAACTTCACTCGATCGGGAAAATCCCACCAGAAAAAGTCGGGATCACAAAGTAGTTGTGCTCATCGGACGCGATCCCGTAGTGCGAACGTGCCTTCGAAGCCGGATTCTTTGGAAAATATGCCGTCCACTCAGCCGGCGTGATCGTCGGCGATCGGCTTCTGGTAGGTGAAGCCCATATCCCAGGGGAAGTAGATCCAGGTGTCCTGGCTGACCTCGGTGACGAAAGTGTCGACCAGCGGCCGGCCCTTCGGCTTGGCATAGACGGTCGCGAAATGCGCCTTCGGCATCATGGCGCGCACGATGCCCGCCGTCTTGCCGGTGTCGGTGAGGTCATCGATGATCAGGACGCCTGCGCCGTCCTCGGCAAGAAGCGACGGGGAGATCTCCTTCAGCACCTGCAACTGGCCCTGGCTCGTGTAGTCGTGATAGGAGGCGACGCAGACCGTCTCGATGACGCGGATGCCAAGCTCGCGTGCGATGATGGCTGCCGGCACCAGGCCGCCGCGTGTGATGCAGACAATCGCCTTCCACTGACCCTTGTTGGCGCCGGAGAGCCGCCAGGAAAGCGCGCGGGCGTCGCGGTGGAACTGGTCCCAGGAGACTGGGAAGGCTTTTTCGGGAAGGGACATGGTTCGCGCACTCCGCAGGCGCGCGCCGCAGCGCGCAATTACAATGGAATGCAGGCGGAATTAGCCGGAAAGCGCCAGCCTTGGCAAGGTGGCAACCAGCGATGGCTGTGGACTTATCGTGCCAGGAAGACCGCTATGTTTGCCGTGCGGAGCACGGTGCGGGTGACGCCGCCGAACAGAAGTTGGCGTAGCCAGGAGTGGCTGTAGGCGCCGAGCACCAAAAGATCGGCGCCGGATTCGGCGATCCTCTGCTGGATGATGTCGTCGACCGAGGCCCCATCCGACTTCTGCACCGAAACGCTGACATTGGCGCCATGACGGGACATGGCAGCCGCAATCTCGGCGCCCGCCGCCTCCGAAGCCTCGTCCAGCGTCTCCGGAGGATCGATGACGAGGATGTCGGTCTTGTCCGCTTCGCTGATGAAGGGCAGGGCGTCGAATGCGGCGCGAGCCGCCTCCTTGCTGCCGTTCCACGCAAGCAGCACCCGCCTGAAGGTGGTGACGAGCGGCCCGGCATGCGGCACGACCAACACCGGTCGGCCGGCGTCATAGACCAGCGTGTCGACATCGGCGCCGGGATCGCCGCCGGTCTCGCGCTGCGCGGCGATGATCAGGTCCGCCGCGCGCACGCTCGATATGCCGGCCAGCGCGCTGTCGCCGGAGAAGCTTTCCAGGCTGCGCCATTCGAAGGACAGGCCGGAATCCTCGATGCGCCTGAGAAAGACCGCCTGCAGCTTTTCGGCGCGCTCCTTGTTCATCTCGGCCGAGACTTGCAGGAATTCCGTATCGGGGAAACCGGTGGCCGACGTATAGGGGACAGGAAGCGCCTCGGCATGGATGCCGACGAGATGGCTCTCGAACCGCTCGGCCAGCGGAATGGCGCAGTCGAGCACGCGCTCGGCGTCCTGCTCGTTCTGCAGAATGGCGACGATTGTCTTGAAGCGCATGTTGTCCCCCGAACAAGTGTCGGCGCAAGATGCGCCTTCAGCCCTGGCAACGCAGACGAGCTTTTTCTGCCCGTTGCATGCCGAGAAGAAAACGCTGACGTATCCAGCTTGGTTCCGGCCGGCGGTGACCTCGCGGCCTGGGTCAGCTGGCGGCCGACAAGCCCGCCACCATGGCCTCAACGTCCTTGCGCGCGGCCTCGAGAGCCTCTTCGCTGCGGGCGCGGACCACGAGCTCGGTCCAAAACTTGCCTTCGCCATATTTCGGGTAGGAGCCGATGATGGTGTCGGGATGCGCTTTCTGGATCTCGGCCAGCGGCCCGCCGACCAGGCCTTCGCCGAACGGGCAGTGCACGGTGGCCGAGAGCATCTTGGTGCCCGTCTTCAGCGTCGGCACGACATTGTCGAGCATCGCCTGGAAGATCGAGGGAACGCCGGCCATCACGTGAACATTGCCTATGCGGAAGCCGGGCGCGATCGATACCGGGTTGTCGATGTGGTCGGCGCCGCGCGGCATGCGTGCCATGCGCTTGCGCGCCTCGGTGAACTCGATGCCGCGCTGGGCATAGCTTGCTTCGAGCATACCGTAGGCCTTGGCATCGTATTCGCAAGGCACGCCGAAGGCCTTGGCGACGGAGTCCGCGGTGATGTCGTCGTGCGTCGGGCCGATGCCGCCGGTGGTGAAGAGATAGGTGTAGCGGGCGCGCAGCGCGTTCACGGCGGCAACGATCTCGTCTTGCTCGTCGGGAACGATCCGGACTTCCTTAAGGTCGATGCCGATCGCGGTCATGATGTCGGCGAGGTGACCGATGTTCTTGTCCTTGGTGCGGCCGGAGAGGATCTCGTCGCCGATGACAAGCATGGCGGCGGTGACGATTTCAGGCATGGCTCACTCCGGCGACAAAGGTCGCCTGAGATAACGCGGCGGGCAGCCGGCTGCAATGCGCAGGCAGGCCGGGCTCTTGTGGCAGAGCCGGTTGCGGGTAAGTGCGACGGTCTGGCTCGGGTGGAAAATGCTGATATCGATCTTGTCGTGGCTGATCGGCGGGCTGCTGGTTGCGGCGGCTGGCGTCGTGCGTTTGCCGGCGCGGCCTGAACTCGACGGCAATTGCGCCGATCAGCCACGTCCTATTCCGCGGCGGCGCACGATGTCGTCACACAAACGTGTCGAGCAACTTGCTCTACCCGGATTTTCTCTTGGAACCTCTTATCCAACCCAGGGTTTCATTCGCGCTGCCATCAATACTTAGGCGATCAACCGAATGGAGACTCCGATGCTTACGAAAGTTCTTGCAGCCTCTGCGCTCGTGCTGGGCATGGCCGGCTCGGCAATGGCGCAGTCGTCCGACGACGCGTGGTGGTGGTGGTGGCACAGCGATCGTCCTGTCTCGCGCGAGCGGGTGCCGGTCGATCCTTACACCACCGGCAGCATCTATTCTAATGGGGAAGCTGCTGGGCTCGACAGCCTCGGCAATCAGGGACCCGTCGGCCCATGCGCCTCGGACACGGCCGGACCCAATGCGAATGCCGGGCTGAACGTCAACGACCAGTATTGCGGCAAGTAATCCGTACGCCTGCGGGCGGCCGACGTTAAGGTTGGGGCTTCGCTGGTCGCGGCGCGGGATGATGCGACAGAATTAGTCCGAGACTTCGACCATTAATCCGAGACTTCGGTCTGCGGTCGGTCGCGGCCGTCGGCCAATTCATCGTGCCAGACACCTTCGGAATCCTCATACTGGATGCCGTCCGTGGCGCCGGCGATTTGCTGCTCGGCCGAAGCAATCTCGGCGGCGCGCAATGCGTCCTGGTGCGTGGGAAATGTTTCTGAATAAGTCGAGCCGACCTTGTAGGCCCAACCGCCGTCGTGCTCGACGATCTTGTAAGTCAGTTTCGCCATGGAATCCTCCGGTTGAGAAAACTCATGCTTGCTCAATGCAGCTTTTCGTCGGGCAACCTGTCTTCGGGAACCAGCACGTCCGATTCCTCTGCTGCCTCGATCAGCGCGCGGCGTGCGTCCGCTGTCGAACGATACCCTTCCAGCGCCTTGAGGCAAGTGTCGAGAGCATCACGATGCCGCGGGCCGCGGTTGAGCGGCCATACCGTCATCAGGCACTCGGCGGCTTCGCGGGTGCTGCTTATTTGGCGATATTTGCCGACATGGCCGAGCTCGACCACCACCGGCTTTTCAAATGGTTTGCTGTCTGTCATGGCCGCCAACGCAAAGCGGCCAAATTGGTTGCAATCGTGACGAGACCCCTGCGCCCAAAGGTCTCAGCCCTGCGTCACCTGTGGAAACAGCCGCTCAGCCGGCAGCCTTCATCCAGTGCTGCATCGTCGTCACCGAGCGCGCCAGCTGCGGCGCCGGGCGGATTTCCTCGCCGAATGTTGCCGCCGCGCGCCAGCCCCAGCGCGGATCGGCGAGGAAGGCGCGCGCCAGCGCGACCATGTCGGCGCGGCCGTCGGCGACAATCGCTTCGGCCTGCTTCGGATCGTCGATCAGCCCCACGGCGCGCGTTGGAATGCCGGCACCCTTGCGCACGGCTTCCGCCAGATGGACCTGGTAGCCAGGACCGCTGGGCAGCTTCTGTAGAGGCGAATTGCCGCCGCTCGAGCAGCAGAGATAGGCGATGCCTTCCGCCTTCAGCGCCTTGGCCACCTCGATCGCGTCTTCGATATCGAAGCCGCCGTCGACCCATTCCTTCACCGAAAGGCGCGCGCCGAGCATCAGGTTCGGGACGGCTTTCTTCACCGCCCTGGCGATCTCGATGGCGAAGCGCATGCGGTTCTCAAGCGAGCCGCCCCAGCGGTCGGTGCGCTGGTTGGAGAGCGGCGACAGGAATTGGAAGATCAGATAACCATGAGCGGCGTGCAGCTCGATGAAGTCGAAGCCGGCGCGCTCGGCCCGCTTGGCCGCGTCGGCGAAACGTTGGATGACTTGCTGGATCTCATCCTCCTCGAGGGCATGAGGCACCTGCCAGCCCGTGTCGTAGGCGATCGCCGAGGCCGATACGATCGGCCAGGGATCCTGGTCCGGCTTCAGCGGCCCGCCGCCTTCCCATGGGCGCTGGCAAGAGGCCTTGCGCCCGGCGTGGGCGAGCTGGACGCCGAATTTAGTGCCGGGAGCGGCGATGCGCCTGGCGGCATCGAGCGTGCGCTTGGCCGCCGCCTCATTGTCCTCGGAGTAGAGGCCAAGGCAGCCATGCGAGATGCGGCCGCGCCGCTCGACGTCGGTCATCTCGACGGTCACCATGCCGGCGCCGGAAATGGCGAGATTCATCCAGTGGTGGAGATGCCAGTCGCTGGCGGAGCCGTCCTCGGCCGAATACTGGCACATCGGCGCTACCGCAATGCGGTTGGGGAAGGTAAGGCCGCCGAGGGTGATCGGCTGGAAGAGCGATGACGTCATGAAGCGGGCTCCTGGGAGAGATACCGCTATCTAGGAAGTGCCGGCACTTCGCGCCAGACACAAGCCGGTGAGAAGTCTTGCTGGACCAGCCGGTTCCCGGGATTGTGCCGGAGCCCGTTCTAGTACCTCTGCACAGAGGATTTGACGGTTTCGATGGGTTGTAGCCTGGGTAGGCTGTCGGGTTCGACGAGCAGTTCGATGCTGCGCGCGAGGCCCGGTTGCTTGCGGA
>NZ_JAVIIW010000045.1:0-57546 GCF_033977205.1 Mesorhizobium album
CACCGGCAACACCAAGGTGATGCGCCAGGCGCTGGAAGCCTCGCATCGCGGCTGGGGCAAGTCGGTCATCATCGGCGTCGCCGGCGCCGGCCAGGAGATTGCGACCAGGCCATTCCAGCTGGTCACCGGCCGCACCTGGATGGGCACCGCCTTCGGCGGCGCGCGCGGCCGCACCGACGTGCCGAGGATCGTCGACTGGTACATGGAAAAGAAGATCCAGATCGACCCGATGATCACCCATACGCTGACGCTGGACGACATCAACAAGGGCTTCGACCTCATGCATGAGGGCAAGTCGATCAGGAGCGTCGTGATTTACTGAAGCAATGCCAAGGGGGCCGCGGGCGATCCTGCCCGCGACCGTTGTGGTTCAACATGGGAGGAAGGAAATGGCCGAAAAACTGCATCCGAAGATCGACAACGGGCTGCCCAAGGAAAGTGCTTCCTTCACCGGCGGCACGCTGGTCTGCGCCTGCACCAGCAATCCGGTCAAGGTGAAGGTCAAGGGCCAGATCGCCCACAACCACGCCTGCGGCTGCACCAAATGCTGGAAGCCGGAAGGCGCCCTCTTCTCGGTGGTTGCCGTCGCCGCCACCGGCGATGTCACCGTCGCCGAGAACGGCGACAAGCTGAAGGTGGTGGACCCCTCGGCCCTCATCCAGCGCCATGCCTGCACCGGCTGCGGCGTCCACATGTACGGCCCGGTCGAGCGCGACCATGCCTTCAAGGGCCTGTCCTTCATCCATCCCGAGCGCTTCGAGGAGGATGGCTGGTCGCCGCCGGGCTTCGCCGCCTTCGTCTCCTCGATCATCGAATCCGGCGTCGACCCGAGCCGCATGGACGGCATCCGCGCCCAGCTGAAGTCGATCGGGCTCGAGCCCTATGACTGCCTCAGCCCCGGCCTGATGGACTACATCGCCACCTGGACGGCCAAGAAATCCGGCGCTTTGCCGGCCTGACAATTCCCGAAATTTCAGGCAAGGGGCCGGCCTTCGCCGGCCCCTTTGCACATTTGGAGAGACGATTGCCTGCGCCCATCATCTATGTCGATGCCGATGCCTGCCCGGTTAAGGCCGAGGTCGAGAAGGTGGCGGAGCGCCATGGCGTCGTCGTCACCTATGTCTCCAATGGCGGCCTGCGCCCGTCGCGCGATCCGATGATCCGCAACGTCGTCGTCTCCAAAGGTGCGGATGCCGCGGACGACTGGATCGTCGAGAACGCCAGGGCGAACGACATCGTGGTGACGGCTGACATTCCGCTTGCCGCGCGCACTGTGGCGCTCGGCGCGCATGTTCTGGGACCGACCGGCCGCCCTTTCACGCCCGAGACCATCGGCATGGCGGTGGCGATGCGCGACCTCAAGCAGCATCTGCGCGAGACCGGCGAAAGCCGCGGCTTCAACGCCGCCTTCACGCAGAAGGACAGGTCGAACTTTCTCGGCGAGCTCGACCGCATCTTGCGGCGGGCGCTCAAATCCGTCACACCGGGCTGATCCGAACGCCTTCGAAGGGCCGGGCCATGGGCGACGACACATCCGCCAACACGTCGATGCATCGGCACATGCAGTTCGTGTTGTCCGCAGCCTTTGGCATCGTCGCGCTGCTGCTTGCACTGCTCCTGCGTGCGCCGCTCCCCTATTCGATCGGCGCCAATGTGTTCTTCGCCACCTACATCATCCTGGTTCTCAAGCTGATGCCGAGGCTCACCGGCCGCTACCTCAGCAAGAACGCCCGCGCCACCGACCTTCCCGTATTCCTGATCTTTGCCGTCACCCTCTTCGTCGTCGGCATCGCCATCGTTTCGCTCTTCCAACTGATCAACCAGAAGGAAAGCGCGCATCCGCTGGAACTCGGCTTCGCGATGCTGTCGATCCCGCTTGGCTGGTTCACCATCCACGCCATGGCGGCGCTACATTACGCCCATGTCTATTGGATGGACGGCGTTGAGATCGACGAGAAAACCAACAAGAAGATACCGGTCGGCGGCCTCGATTTCCCGAGCGACAAACATCCGGAAGGCTGGGATTTCCTCTACTTCGCCACGGTCATCGGCATGACCGCGCAGACGGCTGACACCGCCGTCACGACCTCGCGCATGCGCCTTGTCGTGCTTGTTCATTCGATCCTGGCTTTCTTCTTCAACACGGTGATCGTCGCCGCGGCGGTCAATCTCGCGGTCAGCCTAGGCGCTCCGTAATAAATCCGTGATCGTATGAAACATTGCCTTGCGCCGCGACGTATTGGGGGAAAGACAATGACCTGAGGAGGCCGCATCGCATGATGCGGCCGGAGGATGAAAATGGACTCTGTCGGCACCAGCCAACCCGCCGCCGAGGCGGACGCGAAGGACACCACCCTCATCTACCGGCAGTCGCGCTGGACGCGGCTGACCCATTGGCTGTGGGCCTTCTCGCTGTTCTTCATGCTGCTTTCCGGCCTGCAGATCTTCAACGCGCGTCCGCAGCTCTATATCGGCAAGCAGTCCGGCTTCCAGTTCAACAACACGATCCTCCAGATCGGTGCCGAGAACACTGACAACGGGCCACGCGGCTACACCGAGATCTTCGGGCATCGCTTCGACACCACCGGCGTGCTCGGCTGGTCCGGCCCTCCGGGCCAGGAGACGCCGCGCGCCTTCCCGGCCTGGGCGACGATCCCGTCCTACTACGACCTGGGCACCGCGCGCGTAGTGCATTTCTTCTTCGCCTGGGTGCTCTCCGCCACCTTGCTGATCTGGCTGGTCGCAGGCTTGATCAACGGCCATATCCGCCGCGACCTTGCCCCGCGCCTGGATGACCTGCGCAAGCTGCCGCGCGATATCATCGACCATGCGAAGCTGAGGTTCCACCACACGCGCGACTACAACACACTGCAGAAGATGGCCTATGGCGGCGTGCTGTTCGTTCTCCTGCCGCTGATGATCGTCACCGGGCTTGCCATGTCGCCCAGCATGGACTCGGTGCTGCCCTGGCTCAATGAAATTCTGGGCGGCAGGCAGACGGCGCGCACCATTCACTTCACCGTCATGGTGCTGCTCGTCCTCTTCTTCATCATCCACATGCTGATGATCCTCGCAGCCGGCCCCATCAACGAGTTGCGCTCGATCATCACCGGCTGGTACCGCACCGACCCGCCCGCAAAGCACGTTGAGCCGGCCGAAGGGAGCGTCTGACATGTCAAAATTCCAGATCAGCCCCAAGTTCCAGATCAGCCGTCGGAAGTTCCTCACCTCGGCCAGCCTCGGCTTGTCAGGCATCATGCTGTCGGGCTGCGATGCCTTCGACAGCGGTTTGGGCGTCGGCAGCGGCTTGCGCAGCTTCCTTGAAAACGCCAACGGCCTGACCTGGCGCGCGCAGCGCCTGCTTGCCGGACGTGGCGCGCTGGCACCGGAATTCACCGAGGCCGACATCCGCCAGCCGCAGCGGCCGAACGGCGTAACCGCGCCCGACGACGACACCTACAAGGGCCTTCTCGCCAACAATTTCGCCGATTGGCGGCTGGAGGTGACCGGTCTCGTCGAAAAACCGCTGTCGCTTACCCGCGAGCAATTGCAGAACATGCCGAGCCGCACCCAGATCACGCGCCACGACTGTGTCGAAGGCTGGAGTTGCATCGCCAAATGGACCGGAACGCCGCTGTCGCTGGTGCTCGACCAGGCCGTGGTGAAGCCTGAGGCGCGCTACGTCATGTTCCATTGCCTGGACACGATCGAGCAAAGCCTGTCAGGCGACATCAAATACTACGGCAGCATCGATCTGATCGATGCCCGCCACCCGCAGACGATCCTTGCTTATGGCGTGAACGGCAAGCCGCTGCCGGTGGAGAACGGCGCGCCGCTGCGCGTGCGCGTCGAGCGTCAGCTCGGCTACAAGATGCCGAAATACCTCTACAAGATCGAGCTGGTCGATGGCTTCACCAAAATAGGCGGCGGCCGCGGCGGCTATTGGGAGGACAACGGCTACGACTGGTACGGCGGCATCTGATGGCCCCTCGCTTGCAGGCCGAGCACGATCTTTCGCCGGCCGAGCTCAACGCCATCGAGGAACGTCTCAACAGCGACAACCGGCGGCTGACAGGCCGCGATGACGACCGGAGCCTCGTCTTTGCGCTGCGGGACGAGACCGGGCGCGCGATCGGCATCGCCGCCGGCTATTCCTGGGCGGGGATCGCCGAGCTCAAGTTGATGTGGGTCGACGAATCCCATCGAGGCCGGGGCTACGGAAGAGACATGCTCGATGCCTTCGTCGCCGAGGCCGCCGCTCGAGGCGCTGGGCGAATTTGGGTTTCGACACACGATTTCCAGGCGCCGGGCCTTTACGCAAGGGCTGGCTTCGAGCGCATGGTCGAATTGGCGGGATGGCCCGAGGGCCATTCCAACGTCGTCCTCTGCAAGACGATCGCCGCGGAAGGTTAGGCCACCTTGTCGATCAACGGCTTGAGCGCCGGATGGATTTCGGGTGACGCATGCTTGATCAGCGTCAGCAGCGCGCGCTCGTTGTCGCGCAGCGGGCGCCGGCCGTCGCCGACGCGCTCGGCCAGCCATCTGGCCTCGCCCGCGTCAATCGTTTCGGCACGGCGGGCGAGCGCCTCGGCCGCCCGGTTCTTGGCTTCCCACTCGGCCTCGATGTCGCCGGGCGGCTGGTAGGCTCCCAGGATACCGGCAAGTCCACCCGACACCATGCGGCTGAAGAAGCCGCCGATCTCCGGCTCTGCATGCTCCAGGAAGGCTTCGTGGCGCAGCGCCACCTCGCGCGTCGGCGGCTCATAGCCGGCCGAGCACATGACGTAATTGGCGATCGCCTTGACGAAGAGGTCGTTCCAGGACGGATCGTTGCTGGCGGCCGCGGTCCGGTCGTTGATCCTGAACAGGACCTCGGCTTCGGCCTTGGTGATGGCGATGTTGCCGTCGCCGCCATAGGCGTAAAGGATGCGGCGCAGAAGCTCGACCTCGGCCTTCGCAATCAGCCCGGGCACAAGGCTGCCGCCGAGCATCAGCGGCCCTTTGCCGTCGATCACCGCGTTGGCGACCTGCTCCAGCGCATAGGCCGACAATTGGGCCGGCGACGATTTCGCCTCTTCCAGCACATGCACCAGAAGCTCGAGCTCGGTGCGGCTGTCGACCATGCCGTCGCGCGAGATGATGCGCACCAGCCAGGTCGCGTTCTCCTCGGAGATATAGCCTTCCGGCTTTTCCTGGTGCACGATGTAGTCGGTCACAGCCTCGACGAAGAACGGCGCCCATTCCGCACACTTGTCCCGTGCCGTCTGGTCGAGCGCGAACAGCGCCTCCGCCTCGTCGCGGCTCACCACGCCGTCGGCGAACACTTCGCGCCGCAGCATCGGCACGTCCTCGGCCGTGATCTTGTTTTTGGAGGTCAGCCCCGCCACCGCAGCGCTCATGATCAATTCGCCCATTGCCGTCCCTGCCCTTCACCTGTTGCCGGCGGACTCTGTGCGCCCTTTCGACAGGCATATCAAAAGTGTCTTGAGAAACCGGCAAATGGCTTGGTTAGCGAAGACTTGTCGGCCAACGCAGGTCGCGGCGCTTGAAGTCGTTTCAGCGCGGCGTGCTCTAAGGTGTGTCCGGCATAACCTGAATATCGATACACCTTAGATGTCGCTGGGAGGTGACAAGGTGTCGCCGACGGGCTATGGATGGCGCGTCGGGGATTCAGGCGACTGAGTCCCACCTGTTTGCGGGAGAGAGCAGCGAGAGCTGCCGCCGAAGGGGAAATCGCCCGAAATCTCTCAGGCAAAAGAACCGTGGACGGGAAAGACAACTCTGGAAAGTCGGGATTCGTCCCGCGCCGAAGGTGTAAGCGCTGCCGACAGAGTTCCGGGGCGCAAGTCTCTCAGGCTTCAGACAGAGGGGCACGGACTGGACCGCCAATGGCGGTCGATTGCGTGCGACTCTGGAGAAGACATGACGGGCGAAGCCACCAAACACCTACCCCTCGAGGATTTGCATAACGCCGCGGGCGCGCGCTTTGGCGCCTTCGCCGGCTGGTCGATGCCGCTGACCTATCCGGCGGGCGTGATGAAGGAGCACCTCCACACGCGCGAGCATGCCGGCCTGTTCGACATCTCGCATATGAAGCTGTTCGAGGTCGGCGGCCCGGGCGCCGCCGCCCTTCTCGACCGCGCCTGCCCGCTCGATGCCGGTACGCTGGAAATCTCCCAGTCCAAATACACTTTCATCCTCAATGAGGCGGCCGGCATCATCGACGACCTGATCGTCACCCGGCTGGGCGACAATCGCTTCATGGTGGTGGCCAATGCCGGCAATGCGGTCGAAGACGAAAAGCATCTCCGCGCGCTGGCCGCCGATTTCGATGCCAAGGTCGAACCGCTCGACCGCGTCTTCCTGGCCATCCAGGGCCCGGACGCCTGGGCAGCCCTTTCGCGCGCTGGAATCGAGACCGGCTCTCTGCTGTTCATGCATGGCATCGAGCCCCGGCCAAACTGGTTCATGAGCCGCTCCGGCTACACGGGCGAGGACGGTTTTGAGATCGGCCTTCCGGAGGCGGATGCCCGCGATTTCGTCGCGAAGCTGCTGCAGGACGAGCGCGTTCAGTGGATCGGACTCGCTGCACGCGACAGTCTCAGGCTCGAGGCCGGACTTTGCCTTCATGGCCAGGACCTTACCCCTGAGATCGATCCGGCAAGCGCCGGGCTGATGTGGGCCGTCCCCAGGGAGGTCCGCGCCTCCGGCGGCTTCATCGGCGCCGACGCGCTGCGCTCGATCCTCGAGCGCGGACCGTCGCAGAGGCGCGTTGGGCTGAAGCCGGATGGCCGCCAGCCGGTGCGCGCCGGCGCAGCGCTGGCCGACGCTGACGGCAATCCGGCCGGCCACGTCACCTCGGGCGGCTTCGGCCCGTCGACGGGGCACCCGGTCGCCATGGGCTATGTCAACACCGTGCTGGCCAAGCCCGGCACCAGACTCTTCGCCGATGTCCGCGGGACGAAAATCCCGGTCGACGTCACATCGCTGCCCTTCACGCCACATCGCTACCGCAAAGGATGATTTCCCGATGGCAAATACCTATTTCACTGAAGACCATGAATGGCTGCGCGTCGAAGGCGGCGTTGCCACTGTCGGTATCACCGACTACGCGCAGGAGCAGCTCGGCGATCTCGTCTTCGTCGAACTGCCGGAAATCGGCCGCAAGCTCGCCAAGGGCGACACTGCCGTGGTCGTGGAGTCCGTCAAGGCGGCGTCCGACGTCTACGCGCCGGTCGACGGCGAGATCATCGAAGCAAACACCTCACTGTCGTCCGACCCTTCGCTGGTCAATTCGGCGGCGACCGGCGACGGCTGGCTCTGGAAGATGAAGCTTTCCAACGAAAGCCAGCTCGCCAGCCTCATGGATGAGGCCGCATACAAAGCCCATATCGGCTGATGCCAGGACCAGGAAAATGACCGCAGCACCCATCCCCTTCTCGACCCGCCACATCGGCCCGGGCCTCAACGATGTCAGAGCAATGCTGGCAACCATCGGCGTCCCGTCCGTCGAGACGCTGATCAGTCAGGCCGTGCCGAAGTCGATCCGGCTGGACGGGCCGCTCAACCTGCCGGCGCCGGCGAGCGAAGCGGAGGCGCTTGCGGAACTGTCGGCCAAGATGGCCGGCAACACGGTGCTGAAGAGCTTCGTCGGCGCCGGCTATCACGGCGTCCACGTGCCGCCTGTCATCCAGCGCAACATGTTCGAGAACCCGGCCTGGTATACGGCCTACACCCCCTATCAGGCAGAGATCAGCCAGGGCCGGCTGGAAATGCTGTTCAATTTCCAGACCCTGGTCACCGAACTGACCGGCCTGCCTGTGGCGTCGGCCTCGCTTCTCGATGAGGCGACCGCGGTCGCCGAAGCCGTGGGGATTGCGCTGCGCCACCATCGCGACAAGCGCACCAAGGTGGCGCTCGCCGGCACGCCGCATCCGCAGACGCTGGACGTCGTGCGCACCCGCGCCGAGCCGCTCGGCACCGATGTCGACGGCGAGACCATCGACGACAACACCGCCGCACTGCTCGTCTCCTGGCCGGACACCTTCGGCGTCTATGGCGACCACAAGGCGGCTATCCAGAAGGCTCGCGCCGCCGGCGCGCTGGTCGTGTTCATCGCCGACCCGCTTGCGCTCGCGCTGACCGATGCTCCGGCGAAGCTCGGCGCCGACATCGCCGTCGGTTCGATGCAGCGCTTCGGCGTGCCGATGGGCTTTGGTGGCCCGCATGCCGCCTAT
Organism: Mesorhizobium album; assembly: GCF_033977205.1. NCBI lineage: Bacteria > Pseudomonadati > Pseudomonadota > Alphaproteobacteria > Hyphomicrobiales > Phyllobacteriaceae > Mesorhizobium > Mesorhizobium album. Next base: position 8,238 of record NZ_JAVIIW010000045.1, read on the forward strand.
TGCGCCGTCTCCGATAAGCTGACCCGTCTGATGCCCGGCCGCCTCGTCGGCCAGTCGACCGACACCAAGGGCCGCCCGGGCTACCGGCTGGCGCTGCAGACGCGCGAACAGCACATCCGCCGCGACAAAGCGACCTCCAACATCTGCACGGCGCAGGCGCTGCTTGCCAACATGGCGACGGCCTACGCGATCTGGCACGGCCCCGCCGGACTGCAGGCGATCGCCGAGCGCATCCATGGGCTTGCCGGCCGTCTTGCGGCAGGCCTCAAGGCGGCGGGCATCGCTGTCCTTGGCGCGCACCGCTTCGACACGGTGACGGCCGAAGTGAAGGGCAAGGCGAGCGCCATCGCCGCAGCCGCCGAAAAGACCGGCCGGCTGCTGCGTGTCATCGATGCCGACAAGATCAGCATCGCCTTCGACGAGACCTCGACGGAAGCGGACCTCGAGGCCATCGCGGCTCTCTTCGGGGCCAAGCCGGCCGCGGCGGAAGGCAGCTCCATGCCGGGCAATCCGCGCGGCAAGGAGTTCCTCACTCAGCCGGTCTTCCACGAGAATCGCTCCGAGACCGAGATGATGCGCTTCCTGCGCCGGCTGGCCGACAAGGACCTTGCGCTCGACCGTGCGATGATCCCGCTCGGCTCCTGCACCATGAAGCTCAATGCCGCCGCTGAGATGATGCCGGTCAGCTGGCCGAATGTCGCCGATCTGCATCCCTTCGCGCCGGCCGGCCATTCGGCCGGCTATCGCGCCATGATCGGCGACCTGGAAGCCTGGCTGTCGGAGATCACCGGTTTCGATGCCGTGACCCTGCAGCCAAATGCCGGCAGCCAGGGCGAATATGCGGGCCTGCTCGCCATCCGCGCTTACCACCGCGCACGCGGCGAAGGCCATCGCACCGTCTGCCTGATCCCATCCTCAGCGCACGGCACCAATCCGGCAAGCGCGGCCATGGCCGGCATGAGCGTGGTGGTGGTGCGCTGCACCGAGGAAGGCAACATCGACATGGAGGACCTCAAGGCCAAGGCGGACGAGCATTCGAAGGACCTTGCGGCGCTGATGTTCACCTACCCGTCGACGCACGGCGTCTACGAGGAAGGCGCGCGCGACCTTTGCGCCATCGTCCACGAGCATGGCGGCCAGGTCTATTTCGACGGCGCCAACCTCAACGCGCTGGTCGGCCTCGCCCGTCCGGGCGATATCGGCGCCGATGTCTGCCACATGAACCTGCACAAGACCTTCTGCATTCCGCATGGCGGCGGCGGGCCGGGTGTCGGTCCGATCGGCGTCAAGGCGCATCTCAAGCCTTATCTGCCGGGCCACGTGACCGAAGGCACGACCCATGCCGTGGCGGCGGCGCCCTTCGGCAGCGCCTCGATCCTGCCGATCACCTGGATGTACGTCCGCATGATGGGCGCTTCGGGCCTGAAGCAGGCGACGGAGACGGCGATCGTCTCCGCCAACTACATCGCGACCCGGCTCGCGCCGCACTTTCCGCTGCTCTACAAGGGCAGGCACGATCGCATCGCCCATGAGTGCATTCTGGACACCCGCGTGCTGAAGGAAAGCGCCGGCATAAGCGTCGACGATATCGCCAAGCGCCTGATCGACTACGGCTTCCATGCGCCGACCATGTCGTTCCCGGTTGCCGGCACGCTGATGGTCGAGCCGACAGAGTCCGAACCCAAGCGCGAGCTCGATCGCTTCTGCGAGGCGATGGTTGCGATCGCCGGCGAGGCGGCGAAGGTGGCGAAGGGCGAGTGGCCGCTCAACGACAATCCGCTGGTCAATGCCCCGCACACCGCCGCCGAGGCGCTCGCCGGCGAGTGGAAGCATCCCTACTCGCGGCTGGAGGCAGCCTATCCGGCGGGCGACGCCGATCTGTCGGCAAAATACTGGCCGCCGGTATCTCGCATCGACAATGTCGCGGGCGACCGCAACCTTGTCTGCTCCTGCCCGCCGCTGACGGAATATCTCGGCGCCGCCGAATAGCAGCTAGCGCAATTCCAGGAACGGTTTTCCGTCCGGAATTGCGTGAAAACAAATAGTTGGAGCAGTTCGGCGTTTCCGCGAAACGATGAACTGCTCCAACGTGTCGTTCAGGCGGTTTTCAGGGCCGGCCCCGCATCGGGCTGGCCCTCCTTGCGCTGGGCGATGACGCGGTTGCGCCCTGCGCGCTTGGCCTCGTAGAGCGCGGCGTCGGCCTCGGCCAGAACCTCGTCCAGGCTCCGCCCCTCGGCCGCGCCGAAACCCACGCCGCCGCTGACGCTGCTGCGCAGCGGGCCGCGATGGGTCGGAACGATTTCGGTGCCGAAAGCGACACCGATCCTGCTTGCCATGTCATGCGCCTTTTCCGGCGTCATGCGCGAGATCACGATCGCGAATTCCTCGCCGCCCAGCCGGAAAGCGTCTATGCCGGACCTGCTGTATTTCTTGATCACCGCCGCGAAACGGCAAAGGACCCGGTCGCCTACCGGATGGCCGAAGACGTCGTTGGTCGTCTTGAAGTGGTCGAGGTCGAACATCGCCACCGCCATGAACGGACCGAAGCTGCGATCGCCGTAAAGCTGGTTGAGCGCCCTGCGGTTCATCAGGCCGGTCAACGGATCGGTCATCGTCTCGGCCTTGAGCTCGATCTGCGCCTGCAGATGGTGCAGCGAAAGCGTGAGTGCCCCGAGGCCGGTCATGCAGGCGACCGCGACGACGGAATTCAACCGCTCCGCCCAGTTGTCGGGCGCGGCGCCGAGGACCCATTGCCCGTGGACGAGCAGCTCCAGGCCGCACAGCGCGAAGGACACGCCACAGGCGCCGCTGAGGAACGAGACGACGAGCAGGATGCGGCGATCGTGATCCCCCTTCATCCAAAACATCGTTCCGATTGCAGCGAGCAGCGCCGTCACAGCCGCGTAAGTGATCTGGAAGCCGATACCATCGAAACCGAGATAGGTGACGGCAGCGCACGCAGCCATGGCCGCAAACGTCGGCAGAATGGCGCGGCGATAGTGGCGGAAACCGAGATACTGCATGGCCGACAGGCAGATGACCAGAAAGCCGAGGCTGAGCAGCGCAAGCACGATCTGGCAGAGCCAGGGGTCGGCATCCTTGGTGTAGCGCCAGAACAGGACGACATGGGCAACCAGCACGAGAATGCCGCAGGCAACCATCAGGACGAAACGCGCCCGCGGCGCGGTGAACCAGATCGCAAACATGGTGACGCTGAGGCATGCGCCAGACAGCGCCGCCGCAAGCAGGAGCGAGCTGAAATCCAACATCGGTAAAGAACTGCCTCTCAGGGAGTCGCCGCTACCGTATATTGTAAATCGTTAACGCCCGCCGAAAAACGTTTTCGACCGGTCGATCGACTTGACTTCAATACAGGGTTTACAAAACGTCGACTTGCCAGGCAAAATTTCCAGCGGCATCGGTCACCTGGAAACTGGATCAACTCTTGTCGAGCAGCGCGAGATTGGCATTGACCACGGTCTGGTCGGCCAGGCCGGCCTTGGCTTCGAGCAGCAGCGCCCTTGCCTTCCTCTTATTGCCGCGCAACAGCTGCGAATAGCCCATGTTATTGACGATCTGCGGCTTGCGCCCGGCGACCCTAAGCAACTGGTCATAGGCGCGGTCGGCGAAGTCGAAGCGGCCGAGCTCGTCATAGGAGGCGGCCAGTCCCATCCAGGCTTCCGCATTGTCGGCCTTGAGCTCCACCGCCTTGCGGAAATGCTGCTCGGCAAGGCCGAAATTCGCCTCGCGGAACTGCGCCTTGCCCTCCGCCAGGTCGGCGGCGCTGACGTCCTTGGCCTTCGGCTGGATCGCGGTGGTCTTGGTTGTGTCGACGTTGTTGTTCGTCGTGCAGCCGGTGATCATCAAGACGGCTGCCAACGCCGCCGCTGCCGTGGGAAGTCCGTGACGCATGCCCCTGCCCCATCGCCCGATTTGCCGGGTCGTTCTTCAGCAAGGACCATAAAGCACAGCGATTAAGCTTCGGTGCCGAAATGCAGCTAAATTTCGGTTGCCCGCAAAGGATGCGTTAACCAGCACGTCTCCAGGCTTGATGCATGTTGAGATTCGGGTCAGGCCGGTATCTCCTGAATATAGACATGCTTCAGTGAGCAGTCAGCTTCACGACGATGGGAATAATCGCGACCATCAGCACCACCGGCAGGATGCAGACCGTCACCGGCACCGACATCTTGGCCGGCAAGGCGTGCGCCTTCTCCTCGGCGAGCGACATGCGTTTGTGGCGCATTTCATCGGAAAACACACGCAGCGCGCCCGACAGGCTGGTGCCGAGCTCCTTGGACTGCTGCAGGAGGGTGGCGAATGAGCGTACCTCGTCGAGGCTGAGGCGGTCGGCAAGCGCCTTCAGCGCATCGTCGAGGCTGCGGCCGGCCCTGAGCTCCAGCGACACCAGCTGCAGGTTCTGGCTGAGCGACGGATAGGTCCTGGCGAGCTCCTTCGAGACGCGCTCGATGCCGGCTTCCATGCTCATGCCGGCGTCGGAGCAGACGATCATCAGGTCCATGAAGTCGGGAAAGCCGTTGCGGTATTCGCGCATCTTTTCCCGCACCTTCTGTGTCAGCACCAGGCCCGGCAGGAAATAGCCGGCGGCTCCCGACAGGATGACGAAGGTCCAGCGGCTGGTCATGGTCGACTCGGCGCTGGCCGCCCAATGGTTGACCAGGAACGCGCCAAGCGCTGCGCCCACAAGCGCGGCAAAACGGATCAGGAAGAACATGCCGACGGCGCGCGGCTCCATGTAGCCGGCCTGGATGAGCTTCATGCGCAGCCGCGCGACGTTCTCAGGATCGCTCTTGGCATAGAATTCCTGCGCCCGCTTCACTGCCTTCTCGCGCACGGCGTTTGCGTTTTTCCTGGGCGCCGGTTCCGCCTGCTCGACCGGCTGGCTGACCTCGACTTTCAGCCGGCGTTTGACCTCGTTGCGATCGCCCTTGGCCACGACCAGCGGCCAGGCCACCGCGCCGCCGCCCAAGACCAGCAGCAGGATTGCCACCGGCATCGGCGATGTCGGCGCGAGCGAGGCGAGGAAGCGGACGATGTCCTCCATCTCAGAACCTGAAATTCGACATCTTGAACATGATGGCGTTGCCGAGCAGCAGCCAGATGACCGAGCCGCCCAACATGTACCAGGTCTTTGGTATGCCCCAGACGTCCCGGTAGAACTGCGGCATGAGCACCATGATGGCGGTGAACAAAAGCACCGGCACCGCGGTCAGGATATAGGCCGATATGCGACCTTCGGTCGAAATGGCGCGCACCTTGCGGCGCAGCTTGCCGCGCTCGCGGATCGTCGCCGACAGCCCGTCCAGGATCTCGCGCAGATTGCCGCCGGAGCTGCTCTGGATCGACACGGCGGTGACGAAGAGCGGCAGGTCTTCGTGACCCACCCGGTCGAACAGGTTGTTGAGCGCCGAAACCAGATCGGAACCATAGGTCACCTCGTCGGCGACGACGCCGAACTCGGTTCCGATCGGATCGGCCATCTCGCGCGCCACCATCGAGATCGCCACCGGCACCGGGTGGCCGGCCTTGAGGCCGCGCGTGATCAGCTCCAGCGCTTCCGGCAACTGCACGCCGAAGCGCTTGTGCCGGCGCTTGCGCAGAAAACGCATCGCCATCACTGGCAAGAGCGGCGTAAGCACCAGGAACAGGACCAGGCCGAAAAGCAAAGGCAGGCCGTACCAGACGGCGAGAAGCGCCAGCGCCAATGCCACCCCCGACGAAATCGCGAGGAATCTGGGCAGCGGCATGATCATGCCGGACTGCGTGCGCAGAGCGCGAAAGGCGTCGAGGGAAAACACCGACCTCGCACCTTCGACGCCGCGCTCCTTGCGCAGCTGGATCAGCACCTGCTCCTGGCTGATCTTGTTTTCCGCGAGCTTCATGCGGCGGTTGATCGCCGTGCGTTTGTCGCTGCGGCCGGCATAGAGCAGGTAGCACCCTTCGGCGATCATGATGCCGGTCAGCGCCGCCGCTGCGTAGACGGCGTAGATCGGGCTGAACCCTTCGAACACCGGCTACTCCTGCGGCCGGCCGGGTTCGAAATATTTGCCCGGAAATTCGATGCCCATGTTGCGCAGGTCCTCGAGGAAGCGCGGGCGGATACCCGTCGCCTCGAAATGGCCGACGATCTTGCCGTCCGCCTCCATGCCGGTGCGCACGAAGCGGAAGATTTCCTGCATCTGGATGACGTCGCCCTCCATGCCCGTCACCTCGGCGACGCTGGTCACCTTGCGCTTGCCGTCGGACAGGCGCGTCAGCTGCACGATGATGTCGAGGGCGCTGGCGATCTGGCTGCGGATTGACTGCACCGTCATCGGCATGCCGGTCATGCCGAGCATCTGCTCGAGGCGCGAGATGGCGTCGCGCGGCGTGTTGGCGTGGATGGTCGCCATCGAGCCCTCATGGCCGGTGTTCATCGCCTGCAGCATGTCGAAGGCCTCCTCGCCGCGGCACTCGCCGAGGATGACGCGGTCGGGCCGCATGCGCAGCGCGTTCTTGACCAGGTCGCGCTGTTTCAGCTCGCCATGGCCCTCGATGTTGGCCGGGCGCGTTTCCATGCGCGCGACATGCGGCTGCTGCAATTGCAGCTCGGCGGCATCCTCGATGGTGATCAGCCGCTCGTCCTCGGGGATGAACGCCGACAAGGCATTGAGCATCGTCGTCTTGCCGGTGCCGGTGCCGCCGGAGATGATCGTCGTCTTGCGGGCATGCACGGCTGCGGCCAGCACTTCGGCCATGTTCTGGGTGATGGCGCCGAACTCGACCAGCTTGTGCAGGCCGAGCTTGTTCTTGGAGAACTTGCGGATCGACACCAGCGGCCCGTCGACGCCGACCGGCCGGATGGCGGCGTTGAAACGCGAGCCGTCGAGCATGCGGGCGTCGACCATCGGCTGCGATTCATCGACGCGACGGCCGACCGCGGCGACGATTTTGTTAATGATCCGAAGCAGATGCGCCTCGTCCTTGAACGGGATGTGAACCTGCTGCAGCTTGCCGCGCTTTTCGACGAAGCAGTTCTGATGGCCGTTGATCAGGATGTCGTTGATCTCCGGATCCTTGAGCAGCGGCTCCAGCGGACCGAGGCCGACCATTTCGTCAACGATGTCGTCGACCAGCGCGTCGAGCTCGGCGGTGTTGATTGCCATCCGCTCCTCGCGCGTCTTTTCGGACACGAAGTCGTGCACCTGGCGGCGCATCTCGTCCTTCGGCAGGCGTTCCAGCGCGACGAGGTTGATCTCTTCGAGCAGCATGCGGTGGATGCGCACGCGCGCGTCGAGCACCTTGTTGGCGCTCTTTGCGGGTGCCGCTTCCGGTTTCGGCGCCGCGGGCTTGCGGGTCGTCGGAATGGTCACGGCATGGTGCTGCACGGGCGCGGGCTCGGGCATCCGCTGCGGACGGACATCGCGGTTCTGCAGGTTGGAGAAGCGGGTGCTCATCCTGTTTTCCTCTTCAGGAAGCCCTTGCCGAGGCCGAATAGCGACTTCGATTTTGCCGTCGTCGCTACCGCCTCCTCAGGTAGGATGATCTTCTTCAGGTCGTTGACGACATTGGCGTTGGGATCGATGTCATGCAGCGGCACGCCGCGGTCGACGGCCTCGCGCACCAGCCGATAATTGTTGGAGATGCCGCCGACGAAATGCTCGCCGAGAATGTCCTGCACGTCGGCCTGCTTGATGCCGCTGTCGAACATCTTCTGCTCGAAGCGGTTGACGATGACGTTGGGCTTCACTTCCTTGCCGGCCGTCTCGTAGATCGCCTGGATGAGGCGCTGCGTGTGGCGCAGGCAAGGCACCGTCATCTCAGCCACGATATAGAGCTTGTTGGAGCCGAGCAGCACCGTCTCGGTCCATGGGAACCAGGTGCGCGGCATATCGATGACGACGTTGTCGAAATAGGCCGCCACGAGATCGAGCATGCGCACCACGACATCGGTCTTGAACGAGCGCATATCCGAAGGGCGCGTGGGTGCCGCAAGCACGCAAAGCCCGCTCGCATGCTTGGAGAGCATCACGTCCAGCAGCTGCCGGTCGAGACGCTCGGGCTGGTTCTCGATTTCGGTGATGTCGAAGCGCGGTTCGAGGTCGAGATATTCGGCGCAGGCGCCTTGCTGGAAGTTGAGATCGACCACGCAGGTCGAGGCGCCGCGCGTCACCGAATGGTGCAGCTGGAAGGCGGTCTGGAGCGCAAGCGTGGTGGTGCCGACGCCGCCGGCGGCAGGCATGAAGGTGTAGATCTGCGACTCGGTGTTCTCCTCCCGCCCCGGCCCCTGCAGTGCGCGGATGACGGAGCGCACCAGATCGGCGGTGGTGATCGGTTTCACCAGGAAATCGGCGACCTTGAGCTGCACCAGGATACGCACCGCCGCCGCATTGAATTCCTGCGTGACGACGACCACCGGAATGCGGCCTTCGAGCCGGCGCATGACGCGCTGCAGCGACTCGATTTCCTCGAGCTTGGCCGCATCCATGTCGACGATGACGGTGCCGAAATCGGCCTCCAGGACCTCGCCGCGGAGTTCGTTGACGCTCTTCTCCACCGTCAGAAGTTCGATCACCTCGGAAGCCGCGAAAGCCGTCCGCGTATCCTGCGAAAACCCCCTGTCGGTGGAAACGAGCAGGATCTTTTTGGTCTTGGTGCCCGATGCCATGGCAGTCAATCCGTCAGTTGGATGTCGTCGATGTCGACGTCTGGGTGCCCTTCGTGCTGGCCGCTTGATCTGCGGCGCTGGCCGTGGAGCTGGTGCGCTGAGCCGGCACCAGAAGCCTGGTGTTCTGGACGCCGTACAGCCAGGGATCGACCATCTGCATGGCGGTGTTGGAAGCCTGCGCGTTGCCGGCCGCCGGCGTCACGCCTTCGGTACGCACATAGTCGTCGCTGGTACATCCAACGAGGGCGCCGGCAATGAGCAGAGCGATGCAGGGAGCCAGACGCATGGGCTCAATCCTTCGGCAGATCGAGGAAGTGGCCGGACGTCGTGGCGGCCACCGGGCGCGCGGCGCTGCCGTCGGCCAGGGCCACCGGGCGCTTGGGCGCCGACGCATCCACTTCCTCCGTGTTGTTGAGGAAATAGTCGGCCGTGCTCGGCGGCCGGGTCCCATCGGTCGGCTCGACCATCTTCTTCGATGGGTCGACCGGCTTGACCAGATAAGGCGTGACGATGATCACCAGGTCGGTCTCGCGACGCTGATAGGACTTCGACGAAAACAGCGGCCCCAGCACCGGCAGCTTGCCGAGGCCCGGCAGGCGTGAGGTGGTGATGTCGTTCTGCGACTGCAAAAGGCCGGCGATCATAAAGCTCTGGCCGTTCTTCAGGTCGATCGATGTCCTGGCGCGGCGCACGATAAAGGCCGGAATGGAAATGCCGTTGCTGACTTCAATGGAGGCGGAGGGGTCGATCGAGGACACTTCCGGCGCGATGTCGAGGCTGACCAGCCCGTCCTTCAGAACGGTCGGCGTAAAATCCAGGCCGACGCCATATTTCTTGTAGGTGACGCTGATCTTGCCGTTGTCCTCGGAAACCGGGATCGGGAACTCGCCGCCGGCAAGGAAGCTCGCCGTCTGGCCGGAACGGGCGATCAGGTTCGGCTCGGCCAGCCGCCGGGCCAGGCCGCGCTCCTCCAGCGCCTTGATGGCTATGTCGATCGAAACCCCGTTGGAGAGCAGCCGGCCGATGATCTCGCCGGTGCCGGCCGTCGGTACGGTGCCGGGATCGATGATGACGTCGCGGCCGCCGACGCCGAAGGCGAAGTTGGCGCCATATTTGGCGCCAAGATCTTGTCCCGCCTGGCGGTTGATCTCGACGAAGCGGACGTTGAGCTGCACCTGCTGCGACGACGAGATGTTGACCGAGTTGATCACTTCCTCGTTGCCGGAAAAGCGCGACGCGATCTTGCTTGCCTTCTCGGCCGCGACCGCATCCTCGGCCTCGCCCGACAGCACCACGCGCCCGTTGGCCGAGCCGACCTTGATCTTGGCGTCCGGCACGCTGGCGCGGATGGTGCTGGCCAGTTGGTCGGTGTCCAGCGTCACCTCGATGTCGATGGTGCCGACGAGGTGCTTGTCCTGGTCGAACAGCGCGATGCCGGTGGTGCCGAGATTGTTGCCCAGCACATAGAAGGACTTGTCGGTCAGCGGATTGACGTTGGCGATTTCCGGATCGCCGATAACGATCTGGTAAAAGGCGGCGCTGGTCATGATCGTCTTCGGCTTGCCCTTGGCGACCTTGATCGAGGCGTTCTTGCTGGCCGAGACGTATACGACATCGTTGTCGGCCCTGGCCGAAGCGCAGAAGCCGAGCACTGCCAAAGGCACAGCCAAAGCGATCGCGCGCAGAAGGCGCCGTGCCTTGGCCGTCCGAACTCCATCAAGCCCAAACATTTTTCCGTCCCCGACCGGTCCCCACCGGCTATTGCTGCTGCGGTTCCCGCGAAGGAACCTTGTATTCCTCGACCTTGTCGCCGCGCGTCACGATCACCGTCTTGAACTTCGGCTCTTCCGGCTCCCTCGCCGCCACCGCATTGACCAGCGAGGCGGCGCTCGCCTGGGCGCTCGCGGCAACCGAGCCGCCGAAGGAGGAGATAGTGGTGAGCCCGTTGCCGTTAGCGCTGGCATCGGCTGCAGAGCGCAAGGACAGCGACAGGGTGCCGACGGTACGGGCGAGCGCGACCTTCTGCGCTCCTTCGTTCGTCACCTCGATGGTCACGGAATTGGCGACCTGCGGCTCGGTCTTGCGCTCGTCCGCGCCCTGCCCGACCGAAAGCACCTTCGCGTCTGCGACGACGATTTCCGACGTGACCGTCGACCCCGACGCCCCTTGGGCGTTCTTGGCCACTTCCTGGATGTCGCCGGCATCGCGCGTCAGCACCACATCGACACGGTCGCCCGGCGTGATGAAACCACCGACGCCGGCGATCTCGTCGGTGCGGATGGTGACGGCCCGCATGCCCGGCGAGAGCATGTTGGAAAGTGTGGCGCGGCCATTCGGCCCCGACAGCTTGGTGAGCAGCACCGGCTCGTTGACCTCGATCGGCGACAGCACCACCCGGCCGCCTTCGGCAAGCAGCTTGTCGATGGTCGGGAACGCGCCCTGCGGCAGCGAATCCTGCGGCCAGGGAATTTCGGCCAACTGGGACCGCCCGAGTTCCATGCCGTAGCGCAGCGGCGCGCTTGCCACCACGATGGTCTTGAACTCGACCTTGGGCTGCTGCGGCGCCACGACCGACGCCACCTTCTGCCCAGACTCGGCTTTCGCCTGGCTTTTGACCCAGAAATCCGCGGCAAAGATCGAGATCGCGCCGAAAACGGCTGCGATACCGATCATGGTAATGGCCCTGCCTCTCACGCCGAAACCCCTGACGCCCCGTGGTCTTTTGTTCGTTGCGGCTCACGCTAGGCGTTAATGTTAAAGAATCAGGAATCCCGGGATATGCGGATCGCCCTATTTCCGGCGGCTTGGTTATCGAAAGGTTTTAGAATAAGGGAGACTTTGATCCCTGAACGGAACAGGAACCTCGTTCGCCCACCAAAAGCGTGGCAGTATCGAGCAGTGATTCGCAGTACCGGACTTAATGGCCAGCATGGACGACACCAGCGATCTTTTCGGCAATCGGGACAAGCAGCCGCAGCAAGTGCGCGCGCCGTCGCGCCCGGCGGATCCGCTCGTTCAGGCCGCCAAGCGCTCGACTGCCACCCGTGACGGCAGCGAGAGCTACAGCGCCGCCGACATCGAGGTGCTGGAGGGCCTGGAGCCGGTGCGGCGGCGACCCGGCATGTATATCGGCGGCACCGACGACAAGGCGATGCACCATTTATTCGCCGAGGTCATCGACAACTCGATGGACGAGGCTGTCGCAGGCCACGCCACCTTCATCGATGTCGAGCTTTCCGCCGACGGCTTCCTGACCGTGACCGACAATGGCCGCGGCATCCCGATCGACCCGCATCCGAAATTCAAGAAGCCGGCGCTCGAAGTCATCATGACGACGCTGCATTCGGGCGGCAAGTTCGACTCCAAGGTCTACGAGACCTCCGGCGGTCTGCACGGCGTCGGCGTCTCCGTCGTCAATGCGCTGTCCGATCACCTCGAGGTCGAGGTCGCGCGCGGCCGCCAGCTCTATCGCCAGCGCTTCTCGCGCGGCATTCCGGTGAGCGGGCTGGAGCATCTCGGCGAGGTGCACAACCGCCGCGGCACCAGGACCCGCTTCCACCCCGACGAGCAGATCTTCGGCAAGGGCGCCGCCTTCGAGCCGGCGCGCCTCTACCGCATGACGCGCTCGAAAGCCTATCTGTTCGGCGGCGTCGAAATCCGCTGGACCTGCGACCCGTCGCTGATCAAGGAGAAGGACCAGACGCCGGCCAAGGCCGAGTTCCATTTCCCTGGCGGCCTGAAGGACTATCTCAAGGCGACCCTCGGCGACGAATTCCAGGTCACGCGCGAGATTTTCGCGGGAAAAACCGACAGGCAAGGCGGCCATGGCTCGCTCGAATGGGCCGTCACCTGGTTCGGCGGCGACGGCTTCCTCAACTCCTACTGCAACACCATTCCGACCGGCGAAGGCGGCACGCATGAGGCCGGCTTCCGCAACGTGCTGACGCGCGGGCTTCGCGCCTATGCCGACTTGATCGGCAACAAGCGCGCCTCGATCATCACGACGGAAGACGTGATGATCTCGGCTGCCGGCATGCTGTCGGTGTTCATCCGCGAGCCGGAATTCGTCGGCCAGACCAAGGACCGGCTGGCGACGATCGAGGCGATGCGCATCGTCGAAAGCGCCATCCGCGATCCGTTCGACCATTGGCTGGCCGACAATCCGCAGGAAGCTTCCAAGCTGCTCGAATGGGTGATCGCGCGCGCCGACGAGCGCGTGCGACGGCGCCAGGAAAAGGAAGTCTCGCGCAAGAGCGCCGTGCGTAAGCTGCGGCTGCCAGGCAAGCTTGCCGACTGCACGCAGAATGCCGCCGCCGGCGCCGAGATCTTCATCGTCGAGGGCGACTCGGCCGGCGGTTCGGCCAAGCAGGCGCGTGACCGCGCCAGCCAGGCGGTGCTGCCGCTGCGCGGCAAGATCCTCAACGTTGCCAGCGCCGGCAACGACAAGTTGGCCGCCAACCAGCAGATTTCCGACCTGATCCAGGCGCTCGGCTGCGGCACGCGCGCGAAATACCGCGACGAGGACCTGCGCTACGACCGTGTGATCATCATGACCGACGCCGACGTCGACGGCGCGCACATCGCTTCGCTTTTGATCACCTTCTTCTATCAGGAGATGCCGAACCTGATCCGCGGTGGTCATCTCTACATGGCCGTGCCGCCGCTCTATTCGATCCGGCAGGGCGGCAAGGTCGCCTATGCCCGTGACGACGTGCACAAGGACGAACTGCTGCGCACCGAATTCACCGGGCGCGGCAAGGTCGAGATCGGCCGTTTCAAGGGCCTGGGCGAGATGATGGCCTCGCAGCTCAAGGAGACCACGATGGACCCGAAGAAGCGCACGCTGCTCAGGGTCGACGTGATCGACGCCGAGGGGGCGACCAAGGATGCCGTCGATGCGCTGATGGGCACCAAGCCCGAGGCGCGCTTCCGCTTCATCCAGGAACGCGCCGAATTCGCCGAGGCCGACGTGCTGGATATCTGAGCACCTGCCGGTCATAACAGGCTCCGGTACGGAGACTTGGATGTGACCTGGATGCGGCTGAAGGAACTTGTCGGGATACCGCTGAACGGCCTCACGCAGCCGACGCGCTCAGACTGGATCTTTGCCCTGCGCACGGTTTCGGCCGGGCTGATCGCGCTGCTTGCCGCCTATGCCCTCAAGCTCGACCATCCGCAATGGGCAATGATGACGGTGTTCATCGTCGCGCAGCCGGTGGCCGGCATGGTGCTGGCGAAAGGTTTCTACCGGCTGCTCGGCACGCTGGCTGGCGGCCTGGCGGCCATCGGCATCACCTCGCTCTTCGGCACCAATCCCTGGCTATTGGTGACTGGGCTGGCGCTGTGGATCGGCGTCTGCACGCTCGTCTCCTCGCTGCTGCGCAATCCGGAGGCCTACGGCGCCGCACTTGCCGGCTACTCGGCGATGATCATCAGCCTGCCGTCTTTCGGGCAGCCGCACCTCGTCGTCGACCTCGCCATCGCGCGTTGCGCCGAAATCGTGATTGGCATCGTCTGCGCCGGCGTGACCAGCCGGCTGATCCTGCCGAAGCTGGCGGCAGACGCAATCATCTCAAGGCTGAAGCGCAGCATCCTCGATCTTGCCGACTATGCCTCAGGCGCTTTTTCCGGTGGCGATCCTGCAAGTCTTGCGGCTCTCCAGCGCAAGCTGATCACAGATGCCCAGACGCTTGCCGAGATGCGCACCTATGCGCGGCTGGAAGCTCCGAGCTTCGGCACGCGCGCCCATCCGGTGCGACGCACGATCGGACAGCTCCTGTGGACGCTGTCGGCGGCCCGCGCGCTACATACCCATGCCGCGCCGAAAAACGCCACGCTCATCCCCGTGCGCAGCGAGTTGCAGGCTTTCGTCGGCGAGTTGTCTGCAACGCCCGGCGCGCTCGACGACACCGGCCCCTGGGTGGCGCGCCTCGACGCGATCGCGACCAAGGCGCGGGAGGCGCCGGCTACGCCCGCCGAACCCGGCGAAGACCGGGTCGGCACCATCACCCGCCTCACCATCGCGGCCGATTTCGCGGAGGCGCTGAAGCAGGTGATGCGAGGTCTCGACGCGCTTCGCTCGCCGGTTGCCAAGCCTTCGCGCGAGCGGCGGCAGCCGGCGCTGGTAGTGCATCGCGACTACCATGCCGCATGGCGAAATGCCGTGCGCGCCGCGCTCGCCACGCTCCTGGTGGCGGCCTTCTGGCTGACGACAAAATGGTCGGAGACCGCGGGCACCGTCATCCTCGTCGCCGTCGTCTCCAGTCTGTTCGCGGCGCGTCCAGATCCGGTCCAGTCGGCCTGGGGCTTCTTCACCGGAACGCTGCTGGCGCTGCCCTTCGCCTTCCTCGTCGGCCAGATCGCCCTGCCGGCGCTCCCCGGCTTCGGCTGGTTCACGATCTTTGTCGTGCCGATCATAGTGCCGGCGGCGCTCGGCATGGCCAATCCGCGCCATGTCGGCGTCGCCACAGCCTTCGCCATCAATTTCCTGGCTTTCCTCAGCCCACACCAGCTGATGACCTACGATCCCGGCCCGTTCTTTGCCGGGTCGGCGTCGATTCTGGTCGGCATCCTGATTGCCATCGGTGTCTTTGTCGTCGTGGTACCGGCCGACCCCTGGGTCACCGTCGAGCGTATCTCGGAGGCGATGCGGGAAGACCTGGCGCGCCTTTGCCTGCATGAACGCATTCCGCGACGTTCCGCCTTCGAAAGCCTTGCCTACGACCGCATCAACCAGCTGATGCCGCAGTTGCAGCGCACAGGCAGGAAAGGCGATCCCATTCTGGGCGGCAGCATCGCCGCCGTCACCGTCGGCCTCGAAGTGCTGCGGCTGCGCGGTGCGCAGCTTAATTCCGCCGTACCGCACGAAACGGTGGAATCGATCGGCAACTTCCTGCGCGGCCTGGCGCGTGATCTGCTGTTCATTGGACATGGCGAGCCGCAGACCTCAACCATCGCCGTGGCAAGGCAATATGCGGCCAGCATCGCCGACCGCAGCGACCGACCCGAAATGCTGCAAGTCGCCGCCTCGCTGCGCATCATCGCCGCCGCGATGGAGGATTATCCGGATTTCTTCGCGAAGGGGCGAGGCTGAGGGCTCATGCCGCGGCAATCGCCAGCGCGTGGCCGCGCGCGTTTTCGCGCAGCGCATCGAGGTGAATCGACTTCACCAGCCCGGCAAGGTCGCCCTCGGCCGATTGCCCGCCAAGCTCCTTCAGCATCAGCCAGCTCACTTCCTGCACGCCGGCGACGCGCTTGCCATTGGCGACCTCGCGCCAGACTTTCAGCGCGCGCAGGATGATGCCGTGGGTGGCAGCGGCGAGGCCGGCGCTGCGGAACAGCGCCTGCAGCGCCACGTCATGCCCGCCGGCAAGCAGCGCTCTCACCCGCTGCTCGGACTGCTGCGCAAGCGCCACCAGCGCCGAGCCGAAGAAGTCGACCTTGCCATGCGCGATGGTGCGGATGATGAAGCTCGCGGTGAGATCGCCGCGCAGTCGCAGATGCTCGATCAGCGCGGCATGCTCCTCGGCGCGCGTGCCCTCGATCACCGTCACCGAAGCCTTCACGCAGGCGTCGCGCATCACTCGGTCAGCGCGGGCGGCCCCCATCAGCGCCAGCACCAGCGGCGAACCTTTCAGCGTCTCGCCGAGCTTGACCAGAAGCATGTGCCGGCACTCGGCGGGAAGGCGCGCGTCGGCGATCAGCGCCTCGCGCACCAGCGGCAGGTGACCGTGCCGCTCGGCCATGCGGCGGAAGCTCAGCGATGCGATGTCGGCGCCGCTGTTGGCGATCAGCGTGGCGCAGGCCTCCGGCTCGCCGATCTCCGCTATGGCGGCCGCAAGCGACATCGAGACTACCGGACGGTTGGCGATGAGCTTCTGGGTAGCCTTCTGGCCACAGGCGACGCGGTCGACGAGATCTGCATCGGTAAGCAAAGGCGAACGCGCCAGCACCAGCGCCGCCACTTCCGGCTGGTCGGAGGCCAGCGCGCTGATCACCTGCGGCGGCGCGTGGTGGCTCATCGACAGCGCTTCGGCGAGCGCCTGCCGGACCTTGGCGGAGACATCGTCGAGCAGGAATGTGAGCGCCGCCTCAGCGGCACAGCGATCCTCAAACGGCAGGTCGGAATTGATGTAGGCGCGAGCCAGCGCGCTTGCGGCGGCGGCGCGCTCGGAGACCCTTGCCTTATCGATCCATTTCAGAAAATGCGAAACAACCATGCCGATCAGCTACGCCCTTGCCGGAACGTTTCCCGGCCCCGCTGGGAACGGTAGGCTGGAAATGGTTTACGAACGGTTCACCATGTTTCTTAACCGGCTTGATGGGGCCGCAGCCAACGCCTATCAAGCAAGGATAAGCGCAGGAGATCGACCATGGCCGGGCTTTATCTCGAGGAGTTCGTCGTCGGCCACGTCTTCCGCCACACGCTGCGCAAGACCGTCACCGAAAGCGACAACATGCTGTTTTCGGTGATGACGCTGAACCCGCAGCCCTTGCACATCGATTTCGACTTCGCGGCAAAAAGCGAATGGGGCAAGCCGTTGGTCAATTCGCTGTTCACACTCGGGCTGATGATCGGCATCTCGGTGAACGACATCACCGTCGGCACCACTGTCGCCAATCTCGGCATGAAGGAGACCGTGTTTCCGCACCCGGTTTTCCACGGCGACACCATCCGGGTCGAGACCACGGTCGTTTCGGTGCGCGAGTCCAAGTCGAAGCCGGATCGCGGCATCGTCGAGTTCGAGCATCGCGCCTATAATCAGAACGACATGCTCGTCGCCAAATGCACGAGGCAGGCGATGATGATGAAGAAGGCGGCCTGATGCGCTCGCTGCTCTTCGTGCCCGGCGATTCCGAGCGGAAGCTGGAAAAAGGGTTTGGCGCCGGCGCCGACGTGGTCATCGTCGACCTGGAGGATTCCGTCGCCGCAGCCAACAAGACGGCAGCGCGTGAAGTCGCGGCGCGCTTCATCGCCAGCCAGAGGCAGCAGACCAGTTCCGCCATCTATGTGCGCGTCAACGACCTGTCGACAGGCCTGACCGACGACGACCTCGCGGCACTTGTCCCGACAAAACCCGACGGCATCATGCTGCCGAAGTCGAACAGCGGCCAGGATGTCCAGCAGCTTGCTGCAAAGCTTCGGGTGCATGAAGCCGAAAGCGGGTTGCCGGATGGCGGCATAAAAATCCTGCCGATCATCACCGAAACGGCGGCTGGCGTGCTGGCGGCGGCGAGCTATGCCGGCGCAAGCGCGCGCCTCGCGGGATTGACCTGGGGCGCCGAGGACCTGTCCGCGGCGATCGGCGCGCGTTCGGCGCGCGGCGAGACCGGCCACTACGCCGACGTGTTCCGCCTGGCGCGCACCATGACCCTCCTTGCAGCAGGCGCCGCGGAAGTTGCCGCGATCGATACCGTGTTTCCGGATTTCCGCGACATGGCCGCCTTCGAGGCGGAATGCCGCGAGGCCGAGCGCGACGGCTTCACCGGCAAGATGGCGATCCATCCGGCGCAGGTGCCGGTCATCAACGCCGCCTTCACGCCTTCGGCCGAAGCGGTCGAGCGGTCGCAGGCGATCGTCGACGCCTTCGCCGCGGCGGGAAATCCGGGCGTGGTCGGCATCGACGGCAAGATGTATGACCGTCCGCATCTGCGTCTCGCCGAACGGCTGCTGGCGCGCGCCAAAGCGGCGGGAATCTTGGGCTGAGCCGCGCGCGCCGCTACCAGACCATCGGGATCAGCCGGTAGCGAACGTGTGCCGCATAATCGTCGTAGCCGCGCAGGCCGGTGCGCAGCGTCTTTTCTTCGATGAAGGTGCGAATGGCAAGAAGCACGATGAAGGCAAGCACCGAGGCCAGCCCCCACCAGGAGCCGAGCAGCAGCGCCGTGCCGGCGAAATAGAGGATGGCGCCGGCATACATCGGGTGGCGGACATAGCTATAAGGCCCTGTGGTGATCACCTTCTGGCCGCGCTCCTCCTGGATCTTCACGACGGGCGCGGCGAAGCTGTTTTCCAGCATTGTGAGATAGCAGATCCAGATGCCGATGAGCAGGATCAGCGCCCCAACGGCCTGCACCCAGACAGGAGCCACCGACCAGCCAAAACGGAAGTCGAACCCCATCATTGCCAACCAACCGAAGATGCCCAGCAGCAGTATGCTCAGCAGAATCTTGTCGGCTGCGGTTTGGCTCTTCTGGATCGGCGGGCGAAGGCGCTCATTCATCAGGCCGGGGTCACGCCGGGCGAGCGCCACACCCATGGTAAGACTGAGCCCGACCATCGCAACTATGTATACCCAGGCTCCCAGCCAATGCAGCGTTCCGGCCGACACGAAGAGCAGCGCGCCCATGACGCCGAACCACAAAAATGTCTGGACAACCAATTTCGCGACCATGGCCAACCTTGCGTGACATGCCCTGCTATTGGTCGAAACCGACCATTGGTCTATTATACCGACCGGCGGTCTATTATCAACCCCGATCGACGTTCAGGCATCTGGATGGGAACGGTCGTCGCGTGCAGAAGGTTTCGCCATGCCCCGTATCGTCAAGCACCCGGAACTGAGGCGCGAAGAATTGCTGGACTATGCCCAGGCCCTGTTCCTCACGCATGGCTACGACAAGGCGAGCCTCAATGACGTGATTGCCGCCGCCGGCATCTCGAAGGGCGCTTTCTACCACTACTTTCCGTCCAAGGAGGCGCTGCTGGAGGCGCTGGCCGAGCGCTTCGCGAGACAGGCGCTCGCGGGTGTCCAGGACATAGTCGCCGATCCGGCCCTCGATCCGCTCGGTCGCCTCAATGCCCTGCTCGCAAAATCGCGGCAGGCCAAGATCGAGACCGCGGCGGAGGCCTGGGCGCTGTTCGAGACGCTGTTCCGGCCGGAAAACCTGGTGCTCTTCCACCGCATCAATCTGGCGGCGAGCGCATCGTTTTCGCCTGTGCTGGTCGAGATCATCCGGCAAGGCGTCGAGGACGGCACGTTCCGCACCTTCGACCCGGAAGGCGTCGCCGACATCGTCATGCAGTTCGGCACGGCCACGCATGACGTCATCGCCAAGGCATTTGCGGGAGGCAGGGATGCCGATATGGAAATCGCGATCGAAGCCCTGGAGAGGCGCGTTAGGCTCTACGAGATCGCCCTCGACCGCATTCTCGGGCTTCCCGACGGCAGCATCCGGATCGGCGAGCCGGGCTATGTGCGCGCCGTCATGACTGCGCATCGTGCTAGTCCTTCCCCCAGCGGGGCCGCCGCATCGAGAAAATCTCGTTGACGCTGGCATAGTCCATATAGCCGAGCCGGGCGACATTGCCGGCTCTGACGATGTCGAACAGGCCATCCTTGAGATAGGCGTCGTCGATGTGGACGCCGACGACCTCGCCGGCGACGACGATGGCGCTGGTCTCGGTGCCGTCCAGCGCCCGCGGCCGAAATATCTCCGTCACCTTGCATTCGAGGGCGGCGGGCGCTTCCGCCACGCGCGGCGGCGCGACGAGGCGCGACGGCGCCATGGCGAGATCGGCATAGGCGAACTCGCTGACGCCGCGCGGCGCATCGACCGCCGTGCGGTTCATCTTATCGGCGAGCTCGCGGCTGACGAGGTTGGCGACGAATTCACCCGTCTCCGCCGCGACCGTCGCACTGTCCTTCTGGCCTTCGGATGAGAACCAGACGATGAAGGGACGCGTCGAAAAGGCGTTGAAGTAGGAATAGGGGGCGAGGTTGAGCCGGCCTTCCCTGTCGATGGTCGAGATCCATCCGATGGGGCGCGGCGCTACGATTGCCTTCGACGGATCATGCGGCAGGCCATGCCCCTTCGAAGGCTCGTAGAACATGTCAGCCGATCCAGGGCCCGGAGTAGTCGGCATAGAGCTTCGCCGGATCGGGCCGCGGCCGCTCCGGCGAAGGCCCCTGGTAGGAGCCGATATGAACGAAGCCGATGACGCGCTCCTGCGGCGACAATCCGAGGATCGCCCTGCCCTCCGCAACGTCGGAATACCAGTTGCTGATCATGTTGGTGCCGTAGCCCAGCGCGTTGGCCGCGATCATCAGATTCATAGCCGCCATTCCGCCCGACAGGAACATCTCCCATTGCGGGATTTTTGGGTTCTCCCTCGGCACTGACACCACGCCGATCACCAGCGGCGCGCGCGAGAAACGCGCCAGCTCCTGGTTGCGCCGGCCTTCGGACAGCGGCCCCTCGCGCTGCTCGGCAAGCGCGGCGAGCTTCCTGCCGATCTCGACCCGCGCCTCGCCGCGATAGAGGATGAACCGCCAGGGTTCGAGTCGGCCGTGATCGGGAACGCGCGAGGCAGCGGCGATCATGGTGGCGATTTCCGCGTCGCTCGGCGCCGGCGCCTTGAGGTCGGGTATGGGCACGGAATTGCGGGTCAGCAGGAAATCGATGATCGGCGACGCCATGGGCGCAAGTCTCCTACAACGTTCAATTTTGGGCTGAAGCGCGCCATCGGGAGGTCGGGCGGCTCGGGCAATGACGCATTATGCGCCGGATAAAGAGCCCTGGCGGAGCGCGGCAGGCTCTTGAGCCTTGAAATTGCCACCGCCTTGGGCTTCAACGCAAGGCATGTTTGAGGGGACTCTGCGCTTTGTCGTGGTCTGGCTGGTCGCCGCGCTGTTCGCGGTGCCGGTTTCCTTCGCGCTGGCCCAGAACGCCAACGAGGTCGACAAACTTAAACTGCCGGGCATTTCGAACTATGCGACGCCGAAGAGCGAGAGGTCGCTGGCGCTCGGCAGCGGCGGCACGATCACCCTTTCGGCGCAACTGACCGACAAGGGCGCGGACATCACCCGCGGCATCGTCTGGCGCGTGTTCAAGCCCGGACCCGCCAGCGACGGCAAGCTGCCGATGGTGGCGTCTTCCCATGGTGGCACGGCGGTGTTCCAGCTCGACCCCGGCAGCTATCTCGTCCATGCCTCCTATGGCCGTGCCGGCGCTACCAAGCGCATCACCGTCGGCAAGGATGCCAAGCGCGAGAGCCTCGTGCTCGACGCCGGCGGCCTGAAACTCGACGCAGTGACCTCCGGAGGCGCGCATATCCCGCCGAAGAAGCTCCGTTTCGCGATCTATGAGGGTCATGCCGAGCCCAATGGCGACCGCGCGCTGATCGCGCCCGATGTCGAGCCGAACACCGTCGTGCGGCTGAACGCCGGAACTTACCACGTCGTCTCCACCTACGGCGCGGTCAATGCCGTGATCCGCTCCGACATCCGCGTCGAGGCCGGCAAGCTGACGGAGGCGACCGTCGAGCACCGCGCGGCAGAGATGACGATGAAGCTGGTGCGCGAGCCCGGCGGCGAAGCTATTGCCGACACCTCCTGGTCGCTGCTCAACGAATCCGGCGATCCGATCAAGGAAGCCGTCGGCGCCTTCGCCTCAATGGTGCTGGCCGAAGGCCAATACACCATTATCGCCAAGAACCGCGACCGTATCTACCAGAAGGATTTCACGGTGGTGGCCGGCCAGAATCAGGAGATCGAGGTCGTGGCCAACGAATCCTCCGCCATCGACCCCGAGGAAGGCGCGGACTAGTCGGTCTGCTCAGGCGGCCCTGCGCATCCGCTTTGGCAGGAACGGCACGCGCCCGCGCGGCGCAGCAGGCGGCGCCAGATCGAAGACCGCTTGGTAGAGCCGATCCAATAGCGCCTTGCGGTCGCGCAGCGGCGCCAGTTCGCTCCATCTCAGCACATCGCCGATGCGCACCTCGATCGCCTTGCCGGAAAGGCGCGCAAACTCGCGGATGAGCAAGGACGTGCGCAGCGTCAGCGAGGCCTTGCCGACGAACTTCGCCACGCGGTTGTCGCGCTCGGCCATGTTCATCGGCCCGCTGACCAGATGGAACAAACGGCCGTTCTGGCCGGAAAAATGCATCGGGATGACCGAGGCCTTGGCCTCCTGGATAAGCTTGGCGGGAAACATCTTCCACGGCAGATCGATCGCCCGGCCGAACCCCTTCGGCGCCGTGGCGACGCCGCCAGCCGGAAAGACGACGATGGTGACGCCTTCCTTCAACAGCCGGACCGCCTCATGGCGCACCGCCATGTTGTTCTTCAGCGCTTCCTTGGTCTCGGAAAAATCGATCGGCAGCGAATAGGCTTCCATCTCGCGGATCCTGAGCAGATCCTTATGGATCATGACCCGGAAGGGACGGCCGAGCTGCTCGGCCAGCGACAGGACGGCGATGCCGTCGCCGATGCCGAACGGATGGTTGGCCACGATCACCAGCGGCGTGTCCGGCAAACTCGTCGGCGGCCACTCGGCAGCGTTGCGCACCCTCACGTCGATCAGCTCCAGCATGCGGCTGAACACGCCTTCGCCGGTTGGGACAACCTGGCGGCGCCAGAAGTCATAGAGCACGGCAAAGCGGTCGCGGCCCGACAGACCCTCGACGGAGTGGATGAACCACCGCGTCAGCGCCGGCTGATGCTGGTTGGCGTAGGAGAGCTCGGGAAACGGCCTTTCCCGCAGTTTCAGCTTGAGCATGGCGGCTCGTTACAGGGTGGGCGTGACAGGCGTATGAAAATGGCGGTGGATCATGCCAGCGCCGTTTCCCATGCATGTCGCCCAAAAGTGTGCAGCGGTTTTGGGAAAGCGACATGCATCAAAACGAAGACCTAAAGCGCGTCGCAGCGCGACGCGCTTTAGGAGGAAAATCAAGCCGCGCGGCGCTTGCGGTCCGGAGAGATCGCCTCGTCGGCCAGCAATGTCACCGCGTCGGCGAGCTTCAGCGATTCCTGGTCGCGGGAGCCCAGCCGGCGGACATTGACGGTCTCCTCTTCCGCCTCGCGCTTGCCGCAGACGAGGATGACCGGAACCTTGGCGAGCGAATGCTCGCGCACCTTGTAGTTGATCTTCTCGTTGCGTAGGTCGGCCTCGGCCAGCAGGCCGGCCGCCTTCAGCCGCTCGACGACCTTGATCGCATAGTCGTCGGCATCCGAGGTGATCGTCGCCACCACCACCTGCAGCGGCGCGAACCACAGCGGGAAATGGCCGGAATAGTTCTCGATCAGGATGCCGAGGAAGCGTTCCATCGAGCCGCACACCGCGCGATGCACCATGACCGGCTGCTTCTTCTCCGAATCCGAGCCGATATAGAAGGCGCCGAAACGCTCCGGCAGGTTGAAGTCGACCTGCGTGGTGCCGCATTGCCATTCGCGGCCGATGGCGTCCTTCAGCACATATTCGAACTTCGGACCGTAGAAGGCGCCCTCGCCCGGATTGATCGAGGTCTTGATGCGATTGCCGGAGCGCGTGCGGATGGTCTCCAGCACATTGCTCATGATCGCCTCGGCATGGTCCCAGGCCTCGTCGGTGCCGACACGCTTGTCCGGGCGCGTCGACAGCTTCACGGCGACCTCGTCGAAGCCGAAATCGGCATAGGTCGACAGGATCAGGTCGTTGATACGCAGGCATTCCGCGGCCAGCTGCTCCTCGGTGCAGAAGATATGCGCATCGTCCTGCGTGAAGCCGCGCACGCGCATCAGCCCGTGCAGGGCGCCCGACGGTTCGTAGCGATGCACATTGCCGAACTCCGCAAGCTTCACAGGCAGTTCGCGATAAGACTTCAACCCATGCTTGAAGATCTGCACGTGGCCCGGACAGTTCATCGGCTTCAGCGCAAAAATGCGGTCGTCGTCGGTATCGTCGCCGGCCACCGTCACCTTGAACATCGCGTCGCGGTACCACCCCCAGTGACCGGAGGTCTCCCACAGGCTCTTGTCCAGCACCTGCGGCGCGTTGACCTCCTGGTAGCCGTGCTCGTCGAGGCGGCGACGCATATAGCTGACCAGGTTCTGGAACATCTTCCAGCCCTTGGCGTGCCAGAACACGACACCGGGTCCCTCTTCCTGGAAATGGAACAGGTCCATCTCGCGGCCAAGCTTGCGGTGGTCGCGCTTCTCGGCCTCCTCCAGCAGCGTCTGGTAGGCATCGAGCTGTGCCTGGTCGGCAAAGGCGGTGCCGTAGATGCGCGTCAGCATCGGGTTGTTGGAATCGCCGCGCCAGTAGGCGCCCGCCACCTTCATCAGCTTGAAGGCGTTGCCGACCTGCCCGGTCGAGGCCATGTGCGGACCGCGGCAGAGATCGAACCAGTCGCCCTGCGCGTAGATCTTGATGTCCTGGTCTTCGGGAATGGCGTCGACCAGCTCGACCTTGTAGCGCTCGCCCTTTTCGGCAAAGACCTTCTTGGCCTTCTCGCGCGACCAGACCTCCTTGGTGAACGGTTTGTTGCGGGCGATGATCTCGCGCATCTTCTTTTCGATCGCCGGGAAATCGTCCGGCGTGAACGGCTCGTTTCTCGCGAAGTCGTAATAGAATCCGTTCTCGATCACCGGACCGATGGTCACCTGCGTTCCCGGCCACAGCTCCTGCACGGCCTCGGCCAGCACATGCGCCGCATCGTGGCGGATAAGCTCGAGCGCGCGCGGATCGTCGCGGGTGATGATCTCGACCTTGCCGGATTTGCCGAGCGGGTCGGAAAGGTCGCGAACGGTGCCGTCGATCGCATAGGCCACGGCCTTCTTGGCCAGCGACTTCGAGATCGATTCGGCAAGGCCGGCGCCGGTCATCGCCGCGTCGTAGTCGCGGACGGAGCCATCGGGAAATGTCAGGGAAACAGAATTCAGCATCAGAGTTCTCCTATCCAGTCCCGCAAACGAGCGCGGGTGGTGAAAATGCATGTCGGCTGGAGCATGCAGAGGGTTAGCCGGGAGCGCCAATCACATGGACGATGCCCGGCGGGCGCGGTTTTAGAGGCAGTATGGCGTGAGGTAAAGAGCGGTCATCGGTTGAGCTGTCAGGAAATGTCGCCATCGATGTCGCAGGCCGGTCGCGAAGGCTTGCGAATGATCGCGCGACAGCTTTGGATGACCGCTATGGAAGACGCAACACCCAGCCGAACCGCCCTGCGCGTCGCCCGCTTGCGGGCAGTGCACCAGTCTTCGCCACAGGCCGGGCTGTTTCGCGACCCCTACGCCATCGCGATCCTGGGTGACGCCGCCCCGGCGGCACAGGATATCGAGCAGGAAGACGAGCACAGCCGTCGCATGCGCCTATTCGTGGCGGCGCGTGCCCGGCTCGCCGAGGATTGGCTGTCTGCAGCGGTGCGGCGCGGCGTGCGCCAGCTCGTGGTACTCGGCGCCGGTCTCGACACATTTTCGCTGCGCAACCCGCACCCGGACCTCGCTGTCTTCGAGGTCGACCACCCGGCAACGCAAGCCTGGAAACGCCGGCTCATCGCCGATGCCGGCCTCGCGGAGCCGCGGGGCGCCACATTTGTGCCGGTGAATTTCGAGCGGCAGCGTCTGTCGGAAGAATTGTCGTCCGCCGGTCTGAAGCCGACCGAGGCAAGCTTCTTCATGTGGCTGGGGGTCGTGCCTTACCTAACCAAGGAAGCGATCTTCGGCACGTTGTCCTACATCGCCGGTACTCCCGGTTCCGAGGTCGTGTTCGACTATAGCGAACCGGCCGAGAACCGCGATGTGCCGGGACAGGCAGCGCTTGCCTTTTATGCCGCGCGTGTCGCATCTGTCGGCGAGCCCTGGATCAGCTTCTTTGATCCCGATGCGCTGGCTACATCCCTCAACGACCTCGGCTTCGACGAAGTCGAGGATCTCGAGAGCAGCGCCATCGCCGCCCGCTTCTCCAGCGCCCCTAACGCCGGGCGAAGCAATTCCGGCGGGCACTTGCTGCGCGCCCGCCGGAACGCCTGAAGCCGATCATTTCGCCAGTTGCGGCAGATCCTTCAGGAAGCCGGCTCGCGTGGCGAGCCCCTTGGGCTTGTCGCCGCGCGTGCCATCGACAACCAATCGGGCGAACACGATCCGGCGGCCGTCCTTCTCGGCCCAGCCGACAAACCAGGCGAGCGACCGCTTGTTCTTGTCGAGCCCCGTGCTGCCGGTCTTGCCCTGCACGCTCCAGTCACCCGCCTTGAAGCTCGGGATGATCGCTCTCGCCATCTCATGCGCCTTCACCGAGACCGGCATCTTGCCGGCAAGCAGCCGGCGCAGGAAAGCCGTCTGCTCGACGGGCGAGATTTCGAGCGAGGAATCCACCCAGGAATTGGTCAGGCCGTCATTCTTGCCGGCGCTGCCTGAGACATCCGCATTGCCGTAGCCGAATTTGGATACATAGCCAGCGAAACGATCCGCTCCCAACCTGCGCGTGACCTCGCGCGAATACCAGATGATGGAATCGCGTTCCCAAATCGTCGGATCGACGGTCTTGCGATCGCGCTTCACCGCGTTGAACTCCGGCTTGTAGTCCCAGCTCGGCGTATGCTGATCGCTCAGGATCCCGGCATCGTAGCCGATCAAGGCCAGAGGCACCTTGAAGGTCGAAGCCGGGCTGACGCGCCGGTCGCAGACGCCGTCCTGGTAAAGCGTCGCGCCGCTTTCCGATTCCTGGATCAGCGTGCAGTGGATGTCCTCGAGCGGCGCCGATTGCGCCCGCATCGGCAGGCCGAGCATCCAGGCCAGAAGGAAGAGGACAATGGCAATAATGAAGGGATAGCGGTCGATCTGGCGCATGCGAAGCTCACTCTGGGAAGGAATTGCGGGGAGCGGCTTAGCGAGGCGTCTTGTCTCGATTTTGTCTCAAATTCGCAGCGTTTGTGCAGCTTGTCATTAACCCTACCAGACCGTTAAAACCGACCCCGATCTCGATGCACAAGAGCTACAGGACGACCGGTTTTCGGACCGGCGCCTGCGCTCCCGCGGATCGTGCTTGGCGGTGCTTTTCGGCTCCTGCTCACCGACAGCGGGATTTTCGTCCTTCGCCTTCGCCACGTCGCGCGGCTGCGGCGCACCTCCCAGGAATTCGGGAAGCAGTCCATCGCCTCGTTGGGCGGCGTGGACGTGAATGGCCAGAAACAGCGACATCATGGAAACACCTCATGTTCTGATGCTCCAGTGTCGTTTCGGCGCGAGAGCGTCGCCACCCGTTTCCGGCCGACTGTTCGGTCGGTGTTTCGCCGTTAGCGGTCCGTCTCCCCGCGTTTCCTGCCGATCTGCCAGTAGCGCCACGGCATAAACCAGACGTAGCGGTGGGCAAGAGTCTCCGGCACGCGGTCGATGCCGTGCGTTCCGAACGGTCCGCAGCGCGAGACCCGAAACAGCGCCATCCAGCCTCCGGCCCACAGGCCATGGCGGGCGATCGCTTCATGCGCATATTCGGAACAGGTCGGCAAATGCCGGCAATTGTTGCCGACGAAGCCGGAGAGCGTCAGCTGGTAAAGTCGCACCAGCGACGTGCCAAGGACACGACCCGGCGTCTTGCGCCAAGGTCCCGGCCAGTTGCGCCCGTGCTGGACCCGCCGGACGCCATGCGTATGCCCATGGTGGTCAGCCAACCGCTTTGCTCCACAGCGTTCTTCTTCGCGAAAGATGTGAGCTTCGAACCGTCAACGCAATGATCTTTTGCCCTCATGGTCTGGAGCAGCGACTAGGATACCGGTCCGTCCACGGCGTACGGTGACATGAACTATGTCGATGATCATGGCAACCTCGCCCGGGCCGGGCTTCGCCATGCCATTGAAAGGTCGCGACTCGTATGACGTCGCTCAAAATAGCCAGGAACTGGTTCATGGCAGTTGCTCCTTCGAGCTCGATTAGACTGCCGCTGGCCTTCGCCCTCAAACGAGTATAATTTCCGCCACGGATAACTTGAGGTTATGCGTGATGAAGCGTGGCCGGCTGCCGCTGACGGCGCTGAGAAGTTTCGAAACGGCCGGCCGGCACTTGAGCTTCAGCCGCGCTGCGGAGGAGCTCTATGTGTCGCAGGCCGCGATCAGCCGGCAGATCCGCGAGCTCGAGACCTTCCTGCACCAACCCCTCTTTCTCCGCCTCCACCGCCGCGTCGAGTTGACGGATGCCGGTCGCCGGCTGCTCGACCAGTTGGTCAAGAGCTTCGACGACATCGACCGGGTGCTATCGGAACTGGCGACCTCGCCGGCGCAGTCGGTGGTGCGCGTCAGCGTCGAACCCTCGCTTGCCGCCGTATGGCTGGTGCCGCGGCTCAATCGCTTTCGCCAGCTGCGACCCGATATCGACGTCTCCCTGGATGTCGATCCGAGGCTGATCGAATTCCGCAGCGGCCAGCCCGAGCTTGCCCTGCGCTTCAGCCAGCGCGCGACCTCCTGGCCGCGCAGCGATGCAGAGCGCCTTGCCTCGACCGTCGATTCCCCGGTCTTGTCGCCGGCGCTGCTGGCGTCCGGCCCTCCCTTGGAGAAGCCGATAGACCTTCGTCACTACACGCTGCTGCATGAGGAAAACCGCCAGAGCTGGACGCGCTGGTTCGAGGCGGCCGGCGTGCCGGCCGACGCCATCCCGGCACGCGGCCCGATGCTCGCCGACGCCTCGCTGTCGAAGCAGGCGGCGCTGCTCGGCCACGGCGTGGCGCTCGGCGATCTCTTGCAGATCGGCGAAGAGCTCGCTTCCGGCGCGCTGGTAAAACCCTTCGACATCGATGTCGCGTCAGGCGCCTACTGGCTGGTGGCAAGGAACTTGGCGGACCTTTCCGAGCCGGCCGCGGCATTCGCCGACTGGATACGAGACGAATTCGCCGAATGCAGAAGTATGGTTTAGGACGGTGTCGTCAGGCGGCCTGGCCGGCGCGCTTCTTCTCGATCTGGCCGATCGCGTCGACCACCGCATCGAAGGTGAGCATGGTCGAGGCGTGGCGCGCCTTGTAGTCGCGCACCGGTTCCAGATATTTGAGATCGGCAAAACGGCCTTCCGGCGGCGCGCCGTTTTCCTTCAGCATCTTCAGCATGGTCTCGCGCACGGCGCGCAACTCGTTGGCGTTCGCGCCGATCACATGCTGGGCCATGATCGACGAGGAGGCCTGGCCGAGCGCGCAGGCTTTCACGTCATGGGCGAAATCGGTGACCACATCGCCGTCCATTTTGAGATCGACAGTGACGGTCGAGCCGCACAATTTGGAATGCGCCCTGGCGGTCGCATCGGGGTGATCGAGACGGCCGATCCGGGCGATGTTTCCAGCGAAGCCCAGAATTTTCGCATTGTAGACGTCGTCGATCATATTTTTCCAATCCGTCGCCGCCGAGCGAACAGCGTTTGCCGCTGTTGCGTCTTCCTTTCGCTCTGCACGAGCATATATAATGCTGGCAGTCGGGCATCGACAAGGCAAGCTCAAGCCATTGTCATTGCTCATGTGTTCACGCCGCTTGCGGGCTGGAAACCGGGCGAGTTTCACCCGAAAGGTCGTGGTCCGTTCAACTCGTTCCGCCTTTGAGCGGGACTACGGGAGACGCCTTTATGGATGCCGTCATCAAGAAACTCATGCCCCCTTCCTCCTATATGGAAAAGCCGGTCACGGACCGACCGAGCGAGGCCGAGGTCGAAGCCGCCGTGCGCACGCTTTTGCGCTGGACGGGGGACAACCCTGATCGCGAGGGCCTGGTCGATACGCCGAAGCGCGTCACCAAGGCCTTCCGCGAGATGTTCAATGGCTACGACATGTGCCCGGCCGAAGAGCTTGGCCGCACTTTCGAGGAGGTCGCCGGCTATGACGATCTTGTGATCGTCAGGGACATAAAGTTCCACTCCCATTGCGAGCACCACATGGTGCCGATCATCGGCAAGGCGCATGTCGGCTACCTGCCGGACGGCAAGGTCGTCGGCCTGTCGAAGATCGCTCGCGTCGTCGACATCTTCGCGCATCGCCTGCAGACCCAGGAGGCGATGACCGCGCAAATCGCCGGCGTCATCCAGGACGTGCTCAACCCGCGCGGCGTTGCCGTCATGATCGAGGCCGAGCATATGTGCATGGCCATGCGCGGAATCCGCAAACAGGACTCGACCACGCTCACCTCGACCTTCACCGGCGTCTTCAAGGACACCCCCGAGGAACAGGTGCGCTTCGTCACCATGGTGCGTGGCTGATCGTCTGCCGCCACCTGCTAAAGGCGTAGACTGAGTCGAAAATGGTGGTTTCCAAGGTCCGGAGCTGAGCGTATTTGAAGTACGTGAGCTCCGGAAGCAAGCCGCCATTTTCGCAGGCCCGGCCTCCCTGGATATCAGCACGGCTTTAAATCAAGGACCGGCCATGTCGGCACTCGAATTTCCCAAAGCTCCTGCAGACAAGAAGGCGCTGGAGGAAGGCACTGTTCTTTCTCCGCGCTTCGATGCCGCGGGCCTCGTGACCGTGGTCGTTACCGACGCTGGCGACGGCATGCTTCTTATGGTCGCGCATATGAACGCGAAAGCGCTGGCGCTGACGCTTGAGACGGGCATCGCCCACTATTGGTCGCGTTCGCGCAACGCGATCTGGAAGAAGGGCGAGACCTCTGGCAATTTCCAGCGCGTCGTCGAGATGCGCACGGATTGTGACCAGGATGCGATATGGTTGACCGTCAAAGTACAGGGCCACGACGCAACTTGTCACACCGGGAGACGTTCCTGTTTTTATCGGACGGTGGGGCTCAGCGACGGCAAGGCAACGCTTGCCGACGATGGCAGCAAACCGCTGTTCGATGCGGAAAAAACGTATCGGAAGCCGGTGTGAACCATTCAATATTCACAAACCACACACATTCACTATTCTCAAACATCCTTGATGTAGAAGGGATACGGGACAAGGGGAGATCGTGATGCTCGAATGGGCGTCATTGCGCAGCAGACCTGACGTTCAGGAGGCCAACGGCCCTGCATCGTCCGGCGGCGTGCCCGAGCCGATAACCACGAGGAAGACGGGCATTTCGCTGGCGCTCGGCGGCGGCTGTGCCCGCGGGTGGGCCCATATCGGTGTCCTGCGCGCGCTGGACGAAGCAGGCATCGAAGTCTCGATGATCGCAGGCACTTCGATCGGCGCGCTCGTCGGCGGCTGCTATCTTGCCGGCAAACTGGACGAGCTGGAGGAATTCGCCAGAAGCCTGACCAACAAGCGGCGTCTCTTCGGCCTTCTCGATCTCAATCTGCGCGGCAGCGGCCTGTTTGGCGGCATGAAGCTCGACGCCCGGCTGCGCGAGCATATGAACGGCATCCGTTTCGAGGATTTGTCGAAGCCGTTTGTCGCCGTCGCTTCGGAAATCCGCACCGGCCACGAAATCTGGCTGTCGAACGGTTCGCTGATCACCGCCATGCGCGCATCCTACGCGCTGCCCGGCGTCTTTGAACCCGTGGACTGCAACGGCCGCGTGCTGGTCGACGGCGCGCTGGTCAATCCGGTGCCCGTCTCGGTCTGCCGTGCCTATGAGCAGCCGCTCGTCGTGGCCGTCAACCTGCACTACGACCTGTTCGGCCGTGCCGCGGTGATCAAGCACAGCGCGGGCGAGCTCGTCATCGAGAACGATGCGCCGCGTCCCGGCCAGGCCAATCCTCACCACCAGCCGCACCAGACCCGCCTCGGCATCACCGGCGTCATGGTCGAGGCCTTCAACATCATCCAGGACCGGATTTCGCGCGCGAGGCTGGCCGGCGATCCGCCTGACATGTCGCTTCAGCCGAAGCTCAGCCATATCGGCCTGACCGAATTCCACCGCGCCGACGAGGCGATCCGCCTCGGCTATCAGGCGACCATGTCCCAGATCGGCGAATTGACGCGGCTGCAGACGGTCCTCGCCTGATCCGAAGCTTCGAATTCAAGCGATCGCCGCATCCGTAATGCGGAATTGCACGGTGCGATTGCCGTTCCAGTAATTGCCCGACAGCGAGCCGGCAACATGCACGGTCTTGCCCCTGTTCCTGAACAGGAATTCGCCGAGCGCGGTATCGACGGCCCGGAATGCGATCGCCTGGATACTGCCGCCGCTTTGCGACCGGAGGTCGGCGCGGATGTGGTTGGTTCCGACCGGCCGCGCATCGGCAAGCCTGTGGCGTGGCAGCACGAACACCGGCGCGATATGCCCGGCGCCGAACGGACCGGCCTTCTCCAGCGCGTCGAGCAACGCCAGCGTTGCGCCCTCGGCGGCTAAAGCGCCGTCGATCGCCAGGCTTTCCTCGTTCTGCAGCCGGAACACGTCGGCCGCGGCGCGTTCTTCGAAGAAGGCCCTGAGCGCGCCGAGCATGGCGCGCTCGACGGTGATGCCGGCCGCCATGCCGTGGCCGCCGCCCTTGACGATCAGCCCGGCATCCGCCGCCTCGCGCACCAGCCGGCCGAGATCGAAACCGGAGACCGAGCGTCCCGAGCCGGTGCCGATGCCGTTGGCGTTGAAGGCAATGGCGAAGGCCGGACGGCGCGCATGCTCCTTGAGCCGCGAGGCAAGCAGCCCGACGATGCCGGGATGCCAGCTGTTGCTGGCGGTGACGACGATGGCCGGACCGCTGCCGCCGGCAAGCTCGGCATCGGCCTCGGCCCGCGCCTCGGTCAGCATCTCCATCTCCATCTGCTGCCGTTCCTGGTTGAGACCGTTGAGCGTTTCGGCAATGCTCGCAGCCTCCACAGGATCGTCCGTGGCGAGCAGCCGGCTGCCGAGCGCGGCATCGCCGATGCGCCCGCCGGCATTGATGCGCGGCCCGATCAGATAGGCGAGATGGAAGGTGTTGATCGGCTCGCCGATGCGCGAGACCCGCGCAAGCGCCGCCAGTCCCTCATTCTTCTGCTGGCGCGCCACCTGCAGCCCCTTGACCACGAAGGCGCGGTTCACGCCGGTAAGCGGCACCACGTCGCAAACCGTCGCCAGAGCGACGAGATCGAGCATCATGAGCAGATCCGGCGGCGCTGCGTCCGGCAGCTTTTCGCGAAGCACCTTCGCCGTCTGCACCAGGCAGAGGAAGACGACGCCGGCGGCGCAGAGATGCCCCTGCCCGGAAAGATCGTCCTCCCGGTTCGGGTTGACCACCGCGTCCGCCGCCGGCAGCGGCCCGCCGACCTGGTGGTGGTCGAGCACCACGACATCGGCGCCGGCTTGCTTGGCCGCCTCGATCGACGCGGCGCTGTTGGTGCCGCAGTCGACCGTGACGATCAGCTTCGCGCCGCGCGAAATGAGCTCGCGCATGGCCTCGGGATTGGGGCCGTAACCTTCGAAGATGCGGTCTGGAATATAGATTTCGGACGGCACCGAAAAATGCGCGAGAAAGCGCTTGAGCAGCGCCGAGGAGGCCGCGCCGTCGACATCGTAGTCGCCGAAAATCGCCACTTTCTCGCCGGCCACGATCGCACCCGCCAGCCGCGCCGCCGCCTTCTCCATATCGGTGAGCGAGGCCGGATTCGGCAGCAACTCACGGATGGTCGGATCGAGGAAGCGCTCGGTCTGCTCAACCGTCACGCCGCGCCCGGCGAGCACCCTTGCGACGATGTCCGGCACGCCATGGCCCTGCGCGATGGCTAAAGCGGCCATGTCCTGCCGTTCGGTCAGCCGGTGCTCCCAGGAGACACCGGTCGCCGATTGTCTGACATCGAGAAAGAAGCGTTTTTCCCCCGTCACGCGACGCGCCGTCTGCATATTGTCATGTCAGCGATATCAATATGCGACGTCCGGAGCAATTCCAGGACAAGTGTAAAGCGGTTTTCCCTCTGGAATTGCGTCAAAAGAGTTCAAGCAGGGCGAAATCAAAACTTTTCCAGATCCTGGTGACGCGCCTTGATCTCGCGCACGGTGCGCGAGGACGAGCGCAGCGCGATGGTGTGTGTGGTGATGAAGGTGCGGCCGAATTTCACGCCATCGAGCAGGTTGCCATCGGTCACGCCGGTTGCCGCAAACAGCACGTCGCCGCGCGCCATGTCCTGCGCGCGATAGATCCGCTTCGGATCGGAAATGCCCATCTTCTCGGCCCGCGCCACCTTCTCCGGCGTGTCGAGGATCAGCCGGCCCAGCATCTGCCCGCCGGTGCAGCGCAGCGCTGCCGCGGCCAGCACCCCTTCCGGCGCGCCGCCGGTGCCGAGATAGATGTCGATGCCGGTCTCTTCCGGATCGGTGGTGTGGATGACGCCGGCGACATCGCCGTCGCCGATCAGCCGGATGGCGGCGCCCGTCGCGCGCACGGCGTCGATCAGCTTGGCATGGCGCGGCCGGTCGAGGATGCAGGCGGTGATCTCGGTTACCGCCACGCCCTTGGCCTTCGCGAGATTGGCGATGTTCTCGGCCGGCGGCGCGTCGATGTCGATCAGGCCATCCGGGTAGCCGGGCCCGATGGCGATCTTGTCCATGTAGACATCCGGCGCGAACAGCAGGCTGCCCTTTTCCGCAATGGCGATGACCGCCAGCGCGTTGGGCAGGTTCTTGGCGCAGATCGTCGTGCCTTCGAGCGGATCGAGCGCGATATCGACCGCCGGGCCTTTGCCGGTGCCGACCTCTTCGCCGATATAGAGCATCGGCGCCTCGTCGCGCTCGCCCTCGCCGATCACCACCGTGCCTTTGATGGCAAGGCGGTTGAGCTCCTGGCGCATCGCGTCGACAGCGACCTGGTCGGCGGCCTTCTCGTCGCCGCGCCCGCGCAGCCTGGCGGCCGCCACCGCCGCTCGCTCGGTGACGCGCACCACCTCCATGGTGAGGATCCGGTCGAGGCCGGCAGCGATGTTCTGGGCTATGTTCATGAATCAATATTCCTCGTTGACTGTTGCTTCGAGCAATTCCGGACGGAAAACCGCCAAGCACTTTTCCTGGAATTGCTCGCGCCTCCCGCCAGAGGCGGGGTTCTTCTGGCAAAGCTCCATGACAACGGCAAGACTTGCCGCGGCAATTTTTGAAACCACAGCAATATCAATCGATTGAAGGCGAATTGTGGCTAGAATTATTCCGCCCGTTCGATCCGGATCACCTGCGGTTTGTCGGTCAGATGGCCGTCCTTGGTGACGCCTTCGACCGCCTTGCGCACCGCAGCCTCGGTCGTCTCGTGGGTGACGAGGATCACCGTCTTCTGCGCCTCGGTTTCCGGCCCGGCCCCCTGCTGCACGATCGATTCCAGCGAGATGTCGTTGTCGGCCATGCGCTTGGCGATCGCCGCGAAGACGCCGATGCGGTCATGCACCGTCAGGCGGATGAAATAGCCGCCGGCGTGGCTGCGCATCTGCGCCTTTTTGTAGGGCCTCAATTCCCTCGCCGGCCAACCGAAGACTGGTGCGTGCTGGAAGCCCGGCCGGCTCTTGGCGATGTCGGCGATATCGCCGACCACAGCCGAGGCCGTCGCGTTGCCGCCGGCGCCGGGACCCGAGAGCAGCAGCTCGCCCAGAATGTCGGTCTCGATCGCCACCGCGTTGGTGACGCCGTGCACCTGCGCGATGACCGATGCCGTCGGCACCATGGTCGGGTGCACGCGCTGCTCGATGCCGCTTTCGGTTCGCTGCGCGACGCCGAGCAGCTTGATGCGGTAGCCGAGTTCCGCCGCCGCGCGGATATCGGCCTGGGTGATGTTGGAAATGCCTTCCATATAGATGTCGTTGGCGGCGATCCTGGTGCCGAAGGCAAGGCTGGTCAGGATGGACAGCTTGTGCGCCGTGTCGTGGCCCTCGATGTCGAAGGTCGGGTCGGCCTCGGCATAGCCGAGCCGCTGCGCGTCCTTGAGGCAGGCGTCGAAGGAGATGCCTTCGGCCTCCATGCGGGTCAGGATGTAGTTGCAGGTGCCGTTGAGGATGCCGAAGACGCGGGTGACCTGATTGCCGGCCATCGCCTCGCGCATCGTCTTGATGACCGGGATGCCGCCGGCAACGGCCGCTTCGTAGTTGAGCAGCACGCCCTTCTTCTCTGCGATCTCGGCAAGCGCAACGCCATGCTTGGCAAGCAGTGCCTTGTTGGCGGTAACCACATGGCGGCCGGCCTCGAGCGCCGCCTTCACCGATGCGTGGGCGGGTCCTTCGTCGCCGCCGATCAGCTCGACAAAGACATCGATGTCGGCCGTTTCGGCCATCTTCACGGCATCGTCGAACCACTTGGCGGCGCTAAGGTCGACACCGCGGTCGCGCCTCGCGTCGCGGGCCGAGACGGCTGCGACGACGATGTCGCGGCCGCATTGGCGGGTGAGTTCGGCGGCCTTTTCGCGGAGCACGCGCGCCACCGAGGCGCCAACCGTGCCGAGGCCGGCAATTCCAACACGCAACGCTTCAGCCATGTCCGGCGACGCCCCTCAAAGATTTGGTCGGTGTGATGTGCGGCGAGCTTAGCGGCGGGCCGAAAGCGGCACCACATTGTTGGGCTGCTTGGCGGTCGAGGCGAGGAAGCGCTTGATGTTGCGCGCCGCCTGCCGGATCCGGTGCTCGTTCTCGACCAGCGCCAGCCGCACGAAGTCGTCGCCATGCTCGCCGAAACCGATGCCAGGCGCCACCGCGACGTCGGCATGCTCGATGAGCAGCTTGGAGAATTCGAGCGAGCCCAGTTGGCGGAACTGTTCCGGGATCGGCGCCCAGGCGAACATCGAGGCCGCCGGCGCCGGAATAGTCCAGCCGGCACGGCCGAAGGAATCGACCATGACGTCGCGCCGCTTGTGGTAGACCTCGCGCACCTCGGCGATGTCGGCGCCGTCGCCGTTCAACGCATGCGCGGCCGCCACCTGGATCGGCGTGAAGGCGCCGTAATCGAGATAGGATTTGACCCTGGTCAACGCCGCGATCAGCCGCTCGTTCCCGACCGCGAAGCCCATGCGCCAGCCTGGCATGGAGAAGGTTTTCGACATCGAGGTGAACTCGACGCAGACGTCCATTGCGCCCGGCACCTGCAGCACCGAAGGCGGCGGATTGCCGTCGAAATAGATCTCCGAATAGGCGAGGTCCGACAGGATGATGATGTCGTTCTTCTTCGCGAAGGCGACCACGTCCTTGTAGAAATCGAGCGAGGCGACCAGCGCCGTCGGGTTCGACGGGTAATTGAGGATCAGCGCCAGCGGCTTCGGGATCGAGTGGCGGATGCCGCGCTCGACCGCCGGAATGAAGCCGTCATCGGGCTCGACCTGCAGCGAGCGGATGACGCCGCCCGACATGATGAAGCCGAAAGCGTGGATCGGATAGGTCGGGTTGGGGCAAAGGATGACGTCGCCCGGCGCGGTGATCGCCTGGGCCATGTTGGCGAAGCCCTCCTTCGAGCCGAGCGTCGCCACCACTTGCGTGTCGGGGTTGAGCTTCACGCCGAAGCGGCGGGCATAGTAGTTGGCCTGGGCGCGGCGCAGGCCTGGAATGCCGCGCGAGGACGAATAGCGATGCGTGCGCGGATCGCGCACCACTTCGCACAATTTGTCGACGATGGCTTTCGGCGTCGGCAGATCCGGATTGCCCATGCCAAGGTCGATGATGTCGGCACCGCGCGAGCGGGCGCTGGCCTTCAGCCGGTTGACCTGCTCGAACACGTAAGGCGGAAGCCGGCGGACCTTGTGAAATTCTTCCATTTCAGTTCCAGACGATCAAACGGGGGCGCTATCGGCGCGCGATATAAACCTAATTGCAGTTAGGGTCGAGGGCGGGATCGCATTTGCCTTCGATCTGCTTCAGCGTGTCGTTGCCATGCGTCCTGGCGAGCGTGTTGAGCGCCGTCGTGCTGGCAGGCGTTTTGGCGCTGCCGCCCTTGGCAAGCTGCGCCTGCTGGTCGGCCTTGAGCTCGCCGAGCTTGGCGGCGGTCTCTTCCTTGCTCAGCTGCTTGGCGGCCACCTGAGGCTTGATGTTGAGGTTCGGATAGGAGCCGGTGTCCTTCGGCCCCTCGGTCAGCGCCGTCGGCGCCGAATTGTTCGTATTGCTGGTGGTGCAGCCGCCCGTAAGCAGCGGCGCGCAGAGCAGCACGGCCGCGGCGGCGATGCGGCAAATCGAACCGGCCCCGAGAAAATGAGTCCCGCCAACATTAATCGTCATATTGTTTTCCTGGCAGCCGGGTTAGAGCGTGTTGGACCCGGTCAGATGTCCCATGATAATATGTCAACAAAACGCTCCGGGAGGAACCCCGCGAACCATGTCCAAAGCGCCCGATTCGGACAAAGCGGAAAATGGCGGACCTTCGACCGTCGAGCAATATCTGGTGAAAGATCCCGAGCGCTTTGCGCTCAACATGGCGCGCATGATCGAGCAGGCAGGCAAGGCGGCCTCCGCCTGGGCCGAGCCGCGCGAGAAGGGTGAGGTGCGCGATCATGTCGCCGAACCCGTGGTCGACATGGTCAAGACCTTCTCGAAGCTCTCGGAATACTGGCTGGCCGACCCGCAGCGCGCGCTGGAAGCGCAGACGCGGCTCTTCGCCGGCTACATGACGGTCTGGGCGAACGCCATCCAGAAGGTCAACCCCAATGCCGAGGCTCCCGAGGACGCGGTGAAGCCCGAGCGCGGCGACAAGCGCTTCCAGGATCCGGAATGGGGCCGCAACGCCTTCTTCGATTTCCTGAAACAGGCCTATCTCGTCACCTCGCGCTGGGCCACGGACCTCGTCGAGCACGCCGAGGGACTGGACGAGCACACCCGCCACAAGGCGGGCTTCTACGTCAAGCAGGTCTCCAACGCCATCGCGCCGTCGAACTTCATCCTCACCAATCCGGAACTGTTCCGCGAGACCGTCGCCTCCAACGGCGAGAACCTGGTGCGCGGCATGAAGATGCTGGCCGAGGACATCGCCGCCGGCCGAGGCGACCTGAAGCTGAGGCAGGCCGACTACGCGCCGTTCGAAATCGGCAAGAACATCGCCACGACGCCCGGCAAGGTGATCGGCCGCAGCGACGTGGCCGAGATCATCCAGTACGATCCGGCGACCGAGACGGTGCTAAAGCACCCCCTGCTCGTCTGCCCGCCCTGGATCAACAAATACTATATCCTCGACCTCAACCCGCAGAAATCCTTCATCCGCTGGGCGGTCGAGCAGGGCCACACCGTCTTCGTGATCTCCTGGATAAACCCGGACGAGCGCCACGGCGCCAAGGGCTGGGAGGCCTATATCCGCGAGGGCCTGCAATATGGCCTCGACACGGTTGAGAAGGCGACCGGCGAGAAGGAGGTCAACGCCATCGGCTATTGCGTCGGCGGCACGCTGCTTGCGGCCGCGCTTGCGTTGCTGGCGCAGGAAGGCGACCACCGCATCAAGTCGGCGACCTTCTTCACCACCCAGGTCGACTTCACCCATGCCGGCGACCTAAAGGTCTTTGTCGACGAGGACCAGGTCGCCGCAGTCGAGCGTTCGATGAGCGAGAAGGGCTATCTCGAAGGCACCAAGATGGCGACCGCCTTCAACATGCTGCGCTCGGGCGACCTCATCTGGCCCTATGTCATCAACAACTACATGCGCGGCAAGGACCCCCTGCCCTTCGACCTGCTCTATTGGAATGCCGATTCGACCCGCATGGCGGCGGCCAACCACTCCTTCTATCTCCGCAACTGCTATCTCGAGAACAATCTCTCGCGCGGCACGATGGAACTTGCGGGGCGCACGGTCTCGTTGGCCGACATCACGATACCGGTCTACAACCTGGCCACTAAGGAGGACCACATCGCCCCGGCGCTCTCGGTCTTCCTGGGCTCCCAATACTTCGGCGGCGACGTCGAGTATGTGATGGCGGGCTCCGGCCACATCGCCGGCGTCGTCAATCCGCCCGCGGCGCACAAATACCAGTACTGGACCGGCGCCAAGCCGGTGGGCGACTTCGGCCAGTGGTTCGCCGCGGCGCACGAGCATCCGGGCTCCTGGTGGACGCACTGGCAGCACTGGATCGAAAGCCAGGACAATGTGCATGTACCTGCCCGCAAACCCGGCAAGCGCATGAAAACCTTGGGGGATGCGCCGGGCACCTATGTGAAGGTGCGTGTGTAACGGACTGTAATGTCTGGTGAGTTGACGGGCCGCCAAAACAGGGCGAAATGGTGGCGTTAATCGTTTTCGCAACCTCAATTCGCCTTCAGACGCAGAACAAATACGAGGCTTGCAGATTCGACACAGATCCCGTTTCCGGTTCGGGAACAGGAGGTCGTCGCCAAGGCACTGGAGCGCCGCGGCGATGATGAACGGACCGGATGCCGAGGGGGAATTTTGTTTTGAAACCAGCAGGTTGGCGTCTCGCACGAAGGGAAAGCCGCAGCATTGTGGCAGCGCTTTTCTCCGTGCTCCTGGCCTCCTGCACCTCGACAAGC
Source organism: Mesorhizobium album (assembly GCF_033977205.1). Taxonomy (NCBI): domain Bacteria; kingdom Pseudomonadati; phylum Pseudomonadota; class Alphaproteobacteria; order Hyphomicrobiales; family Phyllobacteriaceae; genus Mesorhizobium; species Mesorhizobium album. The sequence continues at coordinate 48,898 of NZ_JAVIIW010000045.1, forward strand.
GATCCGACGCTGTCGGTCGTCACACCCGCCTACAATACAACCGCCACCGAGATGAGCGCGGCCACCAGTGCCAAGCCCGTGACCTCGACCGATTCGTCGCTGCAGGTGGCCTCGGCCGCGCCTGAAGCGGCGTCGACCGTGATGAGCGAGGGCGACACGCCTTTGCCCGAAAAGGTTGCCTATGTGCCGGAGACGCGCCCCGGCGCTGCCTTCCCCTCCGTCGCCGTTCCCGCGGGCGCCACCACGATCGCAGGCAATACGCCGCAACCGTTGGTTCAGCAGGCGCAAACGGCCGATGAGACGAAGGCCGTTGCTAAGCAGGTCGCGGCCGGCGATGCCGCCGCGGCCACCTCGCAGGCGCAGGCTCAGGCCGCGCCGGCCATGAACACCGGCGTCTATGTGACGGCCGCCGAGCCGCAGCAGCAGCCGATCGCCGCGCCGAAGAAGGGTCTGTTCGCCTCGCTGTTCAGCACCACGCCGGCTTCCGCCGCGCCCGCCCCTCTGATCAACACGCGCTCGAGCGAGCAGCCCGCGGCGCAGGCCAAGACCGCGCCGGAGCCGGCCAAGCCGATCGTCAACCTCGCCTCCGCGACGCCGGGCGACAAGCCGGTGCAACTGGCCTCCCTCGGCGAAGAAAGCGGCCACATCACCGGCGCCGACGCCCTGCCGGGCGTGCGGCAGACGGCGCTGTTCGAGATCAAGCGCAAGTCCGGCATCGACGACGAGAGCGACGTCGACCTCAACGAGGACGAAGGCGGCGGCTCCTACCAGGTGGCCTCCGCCGCCGGCATGGCGCGGCTCGCGCCCAACGGCCTGTTGAAGCAGAACGAAAGTGTCGATGTCGCCTGCCTGAAACCGTCGCTGGTCCGCGTGCTCAAAACGATCGAGGGCCATTTCGGCCGCAAGATGATCGTCACCTCCGGCTATCGCGATCCCGCCCGCAACCTCCGCGCCAACGGCGCCAAGAACTCGCTGCACATGTATTGTGCCGCCGCCGACATCCAGGTGCCCGGCGTCTCCAAATGGGAACTGGCGAGCTATGTCCGCTCCATGCCCGGCCGCGGCGGCGTCGGCACCTACTGCCACACCGAATCGATCCACGTCGACGTCGGCCCCGAGCGCGACTGGAACTGGCGCTGCCGCCGCCGCGCCAGCAGCGGCGAGGACGGCTGATACTCTCCGCCCTCGCCATCCTTGGGCGGAGCGACGCAACGCGCAGCGCAGACCCAAGGATCCATGTCGTTACCTCAGAGCGTCGCGGTGGTGGAGAATCTTTGAGACACCGGCGGGACAGTACCCCCCTCTGTCCTGCCGGACATCTCCCCCGCAAGGGGGGAGATTGGCAGCTTCATCAACGGCGCTCTTCCTCCAACGTAGGCGATTGGCGAAAGCGGCAGTGACGCCCGATCTCCCCCCTTGCGGGGGAGATGTCCGGCAGGACAGAGGGGGGTGCGAAGGAACGCGGCGCCACAATGGCTGGCCAAAATCGTGCGTTTTGCCACCCTTGGAAAAAAGTTGTCGCAGGCGGCTGCGCATGGGTTGCCGGTTGCCAACAACGCAATTATAAGCCGCTTCGTCTGAGCGCGCCCATCGTCTAGCGGTTAGGACACCGCCCTTTCACGGCGGTAACAGGGGTTCGATTCCCCTTGGGCGTACCAGGCTTCCCACGAGAATCGACAACGTGCGCGAGATCTGTATCGAGCGTGGGCGAAAACGCGCCGTTAACTTCGTTCGTGAGCGACGGTATATCAGCCTCAGCCCGCAAGTGTAGAATTATGGGCGCTCTCAACCGAGGAGGCGCCGGGATGAACTTGCTTCGGGCCGCGCTCTCGTGCATTGCCATCAGCCTCGCAGGACTGCAGCCCCTCCGCGCCGAGGATCAGCCTGCCCAGCCGAACAGTGAGGCGGCGCAAGAACAGCGGGCAAAACACTGCGAGGGGCAAAATTGCTTGCCCCCGAAGGATAACCCTGTCCAGCAGTGCAAGGGGCAAGATTGCACGCCGGCTCCAGCAACTGACCAGCAGCCGGCTCCGGTGATCAAAAAGGCCAAATAAGCAATCTCGATGGTGCCGATTCCCTCAGGAAACAGCGTCGAAAACCACCGTTTGCAGTAACCCTCCCCCCTGCCTGTTCTCCAGCCGGATCGTCCCCCCGTAGCGCTCGATGATCTCCTTCGCGATCGCCAAGCACATTCCCGCGCCGGGAATAAACTGCGTGCGCGCCGGATCGACCCGAAAGAACGGCTCGAAGGCTTTGTTCAGCAGGTTCGTCGGGATGCCGGGGCCGCGGTCGGCGATGGTGAGGACAGCCCGGCCGCCCTGCCCTGCGAGCGAGACGGTGCAGCTCTTGCCGTGCGTCGCGGCGTTGACGATCGGGTTGCGCAGAGCGCGGCGCAGGCCGAGCGCGCCGGCCTTGACCGATAAATGATCGAGATGGTCGATCGATACCGCGTAGCCGAGCGACACCATTTCTGTCTCGATGTCGCGGACCAACCTGTCGAGCTCCACCGCCTCCACCGCGTCCTGGTTCACCTCCTCGCGCATCAGCACCACCGCCTTGAAGCTCGGCGACCTCGGCAAGGATTCCACACCATCGGCTGGTCCTTCGGGCCGACGCTCAGCGTGCCGCTGTTCAACGCCGGCCGGTTGCAGGCCGCTGTCGACATCGCCAAAGCCCAGCGCGACCAGTATTTCATTGCCTACAAGGCCGCCGTGCTGACGGCATTGGAGGACGTGGAAAACGCTCTTGTCTCGCTGTCGCAGGAGCGCATCAGAAACGGCAAGCTCGCCTCTTCCGCGAAATCCTACGGCGATGCCGCCAAGCTCGAAAGCACGCTCTATGAAGCTGGCGAGACAAGCCTTCTCGACGTGCTGGACGCAGAGCGGTCGCTCTATTCGGCCGAAGACACGCTGCTGCAGAGCCGGGTGTCGATCGCCACCGATTACATCGCTCTCAACAAAGCGCTCGGCGGCGGCTGGGACGGCGCGATCGACAGCACCAAGCCCGAAGTCATCGACGCCGGGACTGGTCCGCGGCTGGCGTCGAAGACGCAATGATACGAAACCGAACGCCTGCCTGAACCCGCGGAACAAATCTGCGTGAGCAATAGCTGAAAGCAATCATCCACTATACTATAAACCGGTCGAGGCAATGCGATGTCGAACATCTACGATCTTGGGACCGACCTGATACGCCGCATCTATGAAAAGCGCATAGATGCACCGGCGATTCTTGATACCAGCACGCATTTTCCAAATGCGACGAAGTTCGAGGCTGCCTGGCAGAGCATTCGCGACGAAGCGCTTTCGGTGCAGCTGAACAGGGTGCCGCGCTTCCACGACATCATGCCGGAGCAGGCAGAGATATCGGCCAATGACGGGCTCGATTGGCGTATGTTTGTGCTCAAGGCCTATGACATGACGATCCCGGAAAACCTCGCGCGGATGCCTACCCTCAGCCGGCTGCTGTCCGAATGCCCCGAGGTCAAATCGGCCGCCGTCTCGTTCCTGGCGCCGCATAAGCATATCCCACCCCATCGCGGGCCTTTTCGCGGCATCATGAGATTTCACCTCGGTCTGGTCATCCCGAAGCAGGCGGACGGCCGCCCGGCAACGATCATGATGATCAACCGCCAGGAGAAGCGGATCTCCGACGGCGAGTGCATGCTTTGGGACGACACGTTCGAGCATGAGGTCATGAATAACGCCGATCAGGCGCGCATTGCCTTGCTGCTTGACGTATGGCGCCCGCAGATGCCGCTGGACATGGAAATCCTCTCGCGGCTGATCGTGCGCAGCGTGCAGGTCGGAATGCATTACCGGGGCGTGTCTTTCGCCGGCTGAACCGGCGGTTGAACCTTACGCCCGCGCTTCGCGAAACCCCCTCGCGCTGCCGCCGCGCTTGACCGGCAGCATCATATCCCTGGCGAGCAACCCGCTGACGCGACAGAACGCCATGAATGCCCGGCAGGCTTCCTCGGCGCCTGCCACGTCGACCGTTGCGCCAAAGCAGGCGTTGAAGGCCGCCTCATAGACCTTGCCCTGCCGGCGCTTCGGCCAATCCTGCAGGAAATCGAGCGCCTGCTCGACGCTGTAGATCTCCTCGACCGGCAGGCCGGGCGCGGGTGTGATGCGCACCGGCACCTCGAATTGCAGTCTGTCCATTCCCCTGTCTCCCGAACTGGCGAAGTTGGGGCGTCGATGCCGTTCGTTCAGAAAAGTTGCTTTGGCCGATTTCTGACGCAGGAATGTGACGTCAGTGCGGTCGGCAGATCGAGGCCGGGTGCGGCGGATCGGCGCCCCGCCCGCATTCTGTGTGGAAATAACCGGTCGTCGACCGGGCGATGCACCGGCATCGCCCCGTCACACGTATCCGCATGTCATTGGGCCTATTGGTTCGCCGGATCCGTCTCCGCCTCGTAGGCCATGCGCGATACCGCCATCAGCAGATAGGCGGACGGCCCGGCGAAGATGACGCCGAGCACGATCGCCGCCGTCCCTTCCATGCGAAGCGTTTCGGCGATGGCCCAGTGGATGGTGCCGATGCAGATGATTGCCTGGACGGAGAGAAACGAAGCGGCGGCAGCCGCGCGTGTGAGGGTTTTGAATGTCTTGATGCGTTGCATTGGGATTCGTCCGGATGACGCGCCAAGCGGCCGGCGGACAGCCGTCGGCCGTCGCCAGTTCGTGACGCGAATGAATGTTTGGGGTGTTGAAACTGCGGTCAACGACCGCCGGATTCAGGCGGCTGGTGGCGCCCGAGGCTGGTTGGCATGCGAGAGCGGCGCGGCCACAAAGACAGGCGCGATGCTCGCCTGCGCCGGCCAAGCCTGGCCAACAATGAGGAAATCGCAGGCTGGAGCGAGAAAACCGGGATCGCCGCTGCCGACCTTTGCGGGCAGCGGCCGCCCGGCGCGGACTTCGACCGCCTGCGCCTTGCCAATGGCCCTCGGCAATGCAAGCGTTTCGCCCTGCCGCGTCACGCTGATGCCGGCGCCGCCCGAGACCGCGGCTGTCGAGGCGGAGACCTCAGCCTGGGCGAAGCCGACAAGCGCAAGCACAAGCAGCGCTATCAGAGCCGAGCATGCGGTCCTGACTGGCGCCAGCCTCGATCTTGCACGTTGCGATGCCGTCAACGGAGCAAATCTCCTTATCCAGACCCGCCCTACCCGATGGGATGTCGAAAGGAAAGCGTTGCGCTAACCCTGGGGCGCCAACCTTGCGCCAACGAATATTTCCCGCAGCGGCCCGTTGATGGCACTTCGTCCTTGAACCTTGCGGCTTCCAGTGCCAAATCTGGAGGAAATTTTCCGCACCGGCTCGCGTCAGGAGCCAACCCGCAAACGGACAAAATGGTTACCTATCTCGACGCCGCCACCGCCCCCTTAAGAAACACCGGCCAGATCCGCCTCTACGGCGAGGAAGGTTTTGCGGGCATGCGCAAGGCCTGCGACCTCACCGCGCGCTGCCTCGACGAGTTGGTATCGATGGTGAGGCCCGGCGTGACCACCGAGACCATCGACCGCTTCGTTTTCGAGTTCGGCATGGACCACGGCGCATTGCCGGCGACGCTCAATTACCGAGGCTACACCAAATCGTCCTGCACCTCGATCAACCACGTCGTCTGCCACGGCATTCCCGACAACAAGCCGCTGAAGGACGGCGACATCGTCAATATCGACGTCACCTACATCCTCGACGGCTGGCACGGTGACTCATCGCGCATGTACCCGGTGGGCACCATCAAGCGTGCCGCCGAGCGCTTGCTTGAGGTGACCTACGAATGCCTGATGCGCGGCATTGCCGCCATCAAGCCGGGCGCCCGCACCGGCGTGATCGGCGCCGCGATCCAGACCTACGCCGAGGCCGAGCGTTGCTCGGTGGTGCGCGATTTCTGCGGCCACGGCGTCGGCCAGCTTTTCCACGATGCGCCGAACATCCTGCATTACGGCACGGCCAGCGAAGGCGTCGAGATGCGGCCCGGCATGATCTTCACCGTCGAGCCGATGATCAATCTCGGCCGCCCGCATGTGAAGGTGCTGTCGGACGGCTGGACGGCGGTGACTCGCGACCGCTCGCTGTCGGCACAATACGAGCACACGATCGGCGTCACCGACACCGGCTGCGAGATCTTCACGCTGTCGCCGAAAAAGCTCGACCGCCCCGGCCTGCCGGCCTAGTCTTCGGCCGAAGCCTGAAGGGGGAGTGGGCGGGCCATGGGGAATATCGAGGACGAGCGGGCGTTCTTTTCCGAAGCCTGGATCGAACCGCCACAAAAGTCGCAGAAAAAGACCGTGGAAGCGGAGAAGCCGCACTACCACGGCCATCGCGACCGCCTGCGCGAACGATTTCTCGCCGGCGGACCCGACGCCCTGCCCGACTACGAACTGCTCGAACTCCTCCTCTTTCGGCTGATCCCGCGCGTCGACACCAAGCCGATCGCCAAGGCGCTGATCGCCCGCTTCGGTTCGCTGGCCGAGGTGCTCGGCGCGCCGGCATCCCTGCTCGAGGAGGTGAAAGGCATCGGGCCGACGGTGGCGACCGATCTCAAGGTCATCGCCGCCACCGCCCAGCGCATGGCGCGCGGCCAGGTGCAGGGCCGCGAGGTCCTGTCCAACTGGACGCAGCTTCTCGATTATTGCCGCTCGGCCATGGCCTTCGAAGCCCGCGAGCAGTTCCGCATCCTGTTCCTCGACAAGAAGAACGGGCTGATCGCCGACGAGGTGCAGCAGACCGGCACCGTCGACCACACGCCGGTCTATCCGCGCGAGGTGGTGAAACGCGCGCTCGAACTCTCCGCCAGCGCCATCATCCTGGTACACAACCATCCGTCTGGCGACCCCACGCCCTCGCGCGCCGACATCGAGATGACCAAGCAGATCATCGACACGGCAAAACCGCTTGGCATCGCGGTTCATGACCACATCATCATCGGCCGCAAGGGCAATGCCTCGATGAAGGGCCTGCTGCTGATCTAAGGCCCGCCTCGGCAGAGGTTTGTCTGTCGCTGTCAAGATGAGTCCCTGACAAGCTGTTCAGGTTTACCATCAGACGGTTTTATGGTTTCCAACCAGTAAATGCTAATATAGTATTTCAAACAGGGTATGCCGGTCCCGCGTTCGCGGCGACAAGGGGGGCACGCCAGCTAGGAAGATAGGGGCGCGAGCGCGCAAGCGCTCGGGGTGGGGTTTTTTGTCTCACAGGGACACAAGTCTCAACGATCCGTCGGAACGGGTTGGTCTTGACCAACAGCCGCAGGCGAAGCCATTCGCCCGCCGCAACGACGGGCCGCGCGCCACGGGACCAACAATAGCCGTTGCGGCGAACACGTCCGTCGCTCGCAAGCGCATCACCGAGAGGAACTGAAAAATGGCCACCACGACAGTCTCAGGCTCGACCGTCACCTTTTCGAATTCGGGCGCGGCAGCCAATCTGACGCAATCGGGGTCGGAGGATGGTAGCTATCTGTTCATATTCGACGTCCTTGCGACGAGCGGCGGCGGAACGAAGACGACGATCTATTCGGTCGACGACGGCGTCAAGAACGACGACGGAGGAGCTTCGATCGTCGTCACCAACACTGCGTTCGCCGACTACAATAAGGATCTGCTGATCCAGGACGGTGTGAACGTCATCCAGACCAGCACGACGAGCGGGGCTAACTTCTGGATCGGCAGCGACGGCAAGATTCACTATGACGCAACCGCTCTAAGCACGCAGATCAACGCGCTCGGCGCCGGCGAGCAGTTCACGGACACGATCCAATACACGATCAAGATGTCAAACGGCACGCTCAGCGTCGGCACGTTGACGGTGGTGATCACAGGCACAAACGACGCCCCGGTGATCACCGTCGCCGCCGGCGATCACGACGCCGCCACGCTTAACGAAACAAACTCTCCCTTGTCGACAAACGGCACACTGACCGTCAACGATGTCGACACCCACGATACGGTCAATGCTTCGGTGACGGGCGTGACCCTCGGCGGGGCCACCGGCTCCCTTCAGGCTGCCGACGTGCTGAACATGCTGTCGCTGGGCGGCAATCCCGTCATCGACAACAGCCACACATCGGGCGCGATCAACTGGTCGTTCAACTCCACGCCGCAAGCCTTCGATTATCTCGCCGCGGGCGAACACTTCACCCTGACCTATACGATCAAGGCGGACGACGGCCACGGCGGCACGACCACGCATGACGTGACGATTACCATCACCGGCACCAACGACAACCCGGTGATCACTTCGAATCCGCAGTCCGGCAGTGTCTCGGAGGGCGACCCCGCGCACAACGTCGCCGACATGACGGCGACCGGCCAGGTCACCTTCAGCGACGTGGACCAGGGCGACACGCATAGCTTCTCCGTCAGTGCGGCGGCCAGCTACGGCGCGGCCAGCGTCGATCCGGACGGCACCTGGCATTACCCCGTCGCCGACAGCGGCAACGTCAACGCGCTGGCCGCCGGCGCCACCCTCGACGACTACTTCACCGTCAGGGTCACCGACAACAATGGCGGCTACGCCGAGCAGCAGGTTCACATCACCATCACCGGCGCCAACGATGCGCCGACGGTGTCGGCGGCGGTCACCTCGACGGCCTCGGAAGACGCCGCCGCCTACACGATCGACCTGCTCACCAACGCCGCCGATG
>NZ_JAVIIW010000046.1:0-56793 GCF_033977205.1 Mesorhizobium album
AGATGATGTCGTTCGGCGGCGGCACGATGTGGCGCGGCGGATTGATGAACACCGGTATCGGCACGAACACCGGCGTCGGCAGGATGAATACGTCAACCGGCGGCGGCGGCGGTTCAAGCACGACGAAATCCGGCGGCGGCGGCGGCAGGAAGGTCACATCGATCGGCGGCGGCGGCTCGAAATCGAAATCGGGATCGTCGAAATGGAGCACCGGCCGATCGACATAGATGATCTCCTCCGGCGGCGGCGGCGGCAAATCATAGTCATAGACGGTGAATTCCTCGGGCGGCTCCAGCTCGGCATCGAAATGCTCGAGCCGGCGACGCGCGTCCCTGGCGTGCGGGCCGTGCGGATAACGCCGCAAATAGGACCAATAGGCCTCCGGCGTGTCCCGCAGCCATGTCTCGCCCCAGGTGATCGCCTCGCGCCGCGCTGCGATGATGGCGCGCACACGCTTGGCCATCGCATCGTGCGGATAGGCGTCGAGGAAATCCTCGTAACCGCGCATGGTGTCGCGGTCGAGGGCGGCAACATAGGCGTCATGCGCGCTGAAGTCGCGAATCGGCCTGGTGCGCATCGCGCGGGTCTCCGCGGCCGAGACCTTAGGTGCGGGGGCATTCGAAGCACGGTTGAAGAAGACAAAGGGCGCACTGATCTTCGAGGCGTCCCAGGGCACTTCGGCACCCTTGGTCACCTCGTTGACACGCAGCCGTGTGCGGTCGAACACGTCCTGCAGCGACAGGCCGCCTTCGCGTATCATCTCGGCGAGCGCCTGAGCATAGGCGCCATAAGGGCCCTTGCCCTCCGGCGCGACAGTTCCGGGCGCGGCGTTGAAGGCAATCAGCATGTTCGGATCCGGATCGACCAACGCAAGGCCGCCGGCTAGCTGCCGGTTTGAATGTGGGAAGGGATTGGGCCGCGCCGCGTCGAGCACGACGATATTGACCTTCGTCGGCAGCCCGGACAGCGACTTGGTGACATCGGAGAGCCGCATCGCCTGGAGCGGGATGTCGTTTGGATTGGCGATCCGGGCATCGACCGGCAAGAAGTAGTTCTCACCTTCGTACTGCACGCCGTGGCCGGCGAGATAGACGAAAACAACGGCGTGGCGACCGGCGGTGGAAACCTTGCCGAGGAAATCGCGGAAGGCGCCGCGCAGTGATTCCTGATCAACGTCGCGAGCGCCGACCACATCGAACCCAGCGGCCTGCAAGGTCTGTGCGATCAGGCCGGCATCATTTGCAGCTGTCACGAGCTTGCCGGTGTGGTAGGCGCCGTTGCCTATGACGAAGGCCAGACGCTTTTCACCTTTCGCTGGGGCCCCCGTCGCGGAGCTGACCGCGAAGAAGATGAGAACGACCACCAGGCCGAGGAATTTCAGAAGCGTCCGCAACGCAATCCGTTATCCGCTATCCCTCAGCTTGGTAACGCTGGAGAAGCCGGAATGTTTCCGAAGCCGTCCAAAATCAAGACCCTCAAAAGCAGGCTTTGGGGCGTGATTTCGTTTCAAGGAAGATCGCTGACCAACACTATGTGATGCTGCTGACGGATGCCCGCGGCGTCACGGTCGACGACATCGGCGACCCCACTCAAGAAGGACGAGCTTCAAGCGAGGCCGCGCCTGACTTGGCTCAGCATTTGCACTGTGATCAGTTAGAATCCCTCACGCGTAAGATTCGCGAGGTCCATGTCTGACATGCCTTCGATTCCGAGAGCAGGAAGAATGTCATTATCTGCCCTGAGATCGCGACCGTAGGCCGCCGACAATATTGAAACTCCTGAATCATGGAGTGTCGCCGGATTCCCGGTGATCTTTCCCAACAGTACGGTCGGCAGCAGCCCGAACGGAACATCCTCGAGAATATAGCGGCTTTCGATGGTTGCCGGACCAAAGCCACCGCGGCCCTGGCGGTCCATCTCAAGGTTCATCTCCGAAACGGTTCCCATCGGAACATGGAACGACAATGAAAAATGCTCTTTGACGGTGCGAACGGCCACACCAAAATGGGCAGCGATGGCCAACCGTTCGACATCCAGAGCCTCGATAAGGCGGCCAACGGCAGGGGTGACGTTTCCCCCCTGGCTCCATCGCTCGGCCTTTTCCATGCGTGTCAGATTAAGAAGCGCAATTCCTAGATGATTTTGCGGATTGAGGTTGCTGAGCGCGATCGCAAGCATCCCGTCGCGCTTGACGAAACGGTCGCCGAACAGGGTCGTGCAAAGTTCGTGTCCTTGATCCTGGTAACTGAAAGGCACCGTTGCAACGTCAAGCTTCTGACGAATGGTGGTGACATGGACTTCGGTTGGTCCCTGCTGGCGGCCGGTCAATAGCGTCGTGCCCCAAACGACGATCGGCAACGAGACCTTTCGTTCAGCCAACCGCTTGGAGAGATAAAGCGCCGCGAACGAACAATGCGAACTGATGATGACTGGGATTCCATCAGTCAGATGGGGGGCGGCGGCATCCATCACCATCTTGTGGCCGTAAGCCGGGAGCGCAATCACGACCACATCCGCGTTGGCGACGGCGTCTTTGCAGTTCTTGGCAACGCGCACCGGTACCCCCGCCTCGATATCCCCCGTCGCTTGCAATAATTCGCCAGTAGCCAAAGCCCTGGTGCGCTGTCCCGACGGTGACCAAAGCGTCGGCGAATGTCCCGATCCTGCCAAATACGCGGCAAGACCATAAGCTATTGCTCCGGCGCCCAAAATACTCACGCGCATTAATATTCCTCCTGTTGCAGGCTTTATGGTTCGCCATTGCTGTCGGCCAGCTTCAATTTTTCATTAGGTTCTTCCGCAAGTTGGAGCCGCATCTGTCCTCATCGGCCGCTTCCGATCGGGATTCCGGCTCTAAGCCGGCAAATGCACGAAGTCGCAACGAACATTCGTTTCCACTTGACATATATCAAAAACGAATGAGACGATGTCAATCATTCGGATTGCGCATGTAGGGAGAACATGGAAACCCGAGACCTTCAGACCTTCCTTGCGGTTGCTGCAAGCGGCAGCATCACCAAGGCGGCTGACATGCTCGGGCGTTCCCAACCTGCTGTGACACGCACCATTCAGGATCTCGAGGCCGAGCTTGGCTTCGAATTGCTGCATCGGATCGGTCGACGAGTGCAGTTGTCTGAAGAAGGAGTCGCCTTCGAGGAAGAAGCGCGGCGCCTGCTGATGTCCTTCACCGAACTCGCGGCGCGGGCCAAGATGATCGCCGCCGGCAGGGGCCGTATCCTGCAGATTGTAACCACGTCTGCGATCGGCACCGGCTTGATTCCAACGGCCCTGGCTGAGCTCAAAGGTGCCGAACTTCCGCACGAGACGCATCTCGGGCAGTTTCTTCCCTCGATCGTCGCGCAGGAGGTGCGCAGCGGACGTGCCGAGATCGGATTTTCAAGCCTGCCGCTCGATACGCCCGGTCTGGATGTCCTGCGGCTCTATTCGGCGCCCGATGTTGCGGCCGTGCGGGAGGACGATCCGCTGGCCGAACTCGATGTCGTACCGCTTTCGGCTTTTGCCGGTCGCCGCGTCGCCACGCTGCTCAATCCGCTACGTTTTCAACTGCATGTCGCCAAGGCGCTGGCGGCCCGGGGTATCGACACCGGACCAGTGATCCGGACCAACACCGCCTATGGCGCGTTACAGATCGTGCGCCGGACCGGTGTCGCAGCAGTCATCGATCCTCTCACTGCCTACGGCGTGGCCTTACCTGGTGTCGCCATCCGCCCGCTCGATGTAACCGTTCTCTTTTATTGGGGCGTTGTGGCCGCAGCAAACCGCCCCCTTCGTCCAGTCGCGCAGGCGTTGATCGATGCGGTCGAAGCGGTGGCTGAGCGGTCGATCGCCGGTTTCAGGAAACTCGATCCAGCCTTGGCCGGCCAATTGGTGACCGATCCTGCGTCGGGCACAAATCACGGAACTGGAATATGAAACATACTCCCACCCCAGCGGGCCTGGCTGCGCTGGAAGCACAGCTTGCGCAGGATCTCGAGTTTCTCGAGCTGCCCGCCAAGCCCTGGGTCCCCAAGCGAATGCATGACGGCGTGCCGGTCCGTGACGTCGTTGTTATTGGTGCCGGCATGTGCGGACTTGCTGCCACGGCCAAGCTTGTCCTGACCGGGATCACCAATGTCGTCGCCTATGATGCCGCTCCGGCTGGATTCGAAGGACCATGGGTGACGTTTGCCCGCATGCAAACGCTTCGGTCGCCGAAGACCCTCAACGGTCCGTCGCTCGGCCTGCCGCAGTTGACCTTCCGCGCCTGGTTCACCGCGCAATGGGGTATTGAAGCCTGGCGGTCGCTGGACAAGATCCCCAGGGGCCAATGGATGGATTACCTGGTCTGGTACCGCAAGGTTCTTGCCCTGCCGGTGCGAAACAGCGTGTGCATGACCGGCGTCGCGCCCGTCGATGATCTGATTGCGATCGATGTCGAGGGCGCGGAAACGGGCCGGGTTCTCACCCGCCGACTGGTTCTGGCCACTGGCCGGTCCGGTCTCGGCGGTTTTGCCGTGCCCGATTTCCTCAAGGGCATCGATCGTGCCCATTGGGCCCATTCTGCCGATGACATCGATTTCGATGCGCTGAAAGGCAAGCGTGTGGCGGTGATCGGCGCCGGCGCCTCTTCCATGGACAATGCCGCAACGGCGCTCGAGGCAGGCGCCGGCTCTGTCGACATGTTGATCCGGCGCAAGGAAATGCCACGCATCAACAAGCTGACCGGCATCGGCAGCCAGGGTGTCGTACACGGCATCTACCATCTGCCCGATGCCTGGAAATGGAAATTCTTCGACTACACCGCCGCCACCCAGACGCCGCCGCCGCGTTCATCGACGCTTCGCGTGTCTCGCCACCCGAATGCCCGGTTCTTTCTCGACTGCGGCATAGTCGCGGTAAAGGAAGATGCCGGAGGCCTCCTGGTCGAAACCACGCAAGGGCCGATGCGCTACGATTTCATGATCGCGGCAACCGGCTTTTCAAACGACTTCAGCGACCGCCCGGAATTTGCAGCACTCGCCCCACATATCCGCACCTGGTCGGATGGTCGATACACGCCCGACATGGGTCCGCCGCGCACAGGCATGTTGGAGGCACCGGATCTCGGCCCTGCCTTCGAGTTTCGCGAACGCGTTCCCGGCTCCTGCCCGATGCTGGCGCATATCCACTGCTTCAACGATGCCGCCATGCTGACCCACGGCAAGGTGTCCGGCGATATTCCGGCCGTCAGTGCCGGGGCCGACCGTCTGGTCCGCGGCATTGCCGCGTCGCTGTTTGCCGAAGATGTCGAAACCCATTTCGCCAATCTGATCGCTTACGACACCCCGGAACTTCTGGGCGACGAATGGGTCGATTCAACACCCTTGCTGCATAAGGAGGCCGCGCTGTGATCGACGCAATGGACAAGGCCGCCGGTCTTTCGCCGGACGATGCCCTTTTCGCGGCACGGCGGTTTCGGCCCGAGTTCGTGCAGGGGGCGGAGGAATGTCGCCTCTCCGTCCTGCAGCCGGCCAACGATCAGGGGCTGGCGCCGAATTTGCGGGCTGCTCTGGCCCGTCGAATGGCCGCTCTGAATGCCGATCCGGTCCTGATGGCCGAATATGATGTGCAGCTGGCTCAGCTTGGACCGACGGAGCAGCTTCTGGCCTTGGCCCGGGGGGAAGCGGATCTGGAGGAACCGTTGGCGACCATCGCCAAGCATGTCGACCTGATCACGCTGACCCCGAAAAAAGCAGAGGGGAGCCACATCGTGCTGCTGGCGCAGGCCGGATTGAACAATCCTCAGATCGTTGCGCTCTCCGAACTGATTGCCTTCGTCAATTTTCAGACCCGCGTGGCGACCGGTTTGCGATTGATGAGGTCGGCATGATTTCCTCGGTTCGTCTGAAGCCGCTCAATTGGCATCCCTACATCGCACCGGTCGAGCTGTCCGAGGCCACGCCGGAACAGCTCGAAGCGATGAAGGTCACGCCGTCGGCCAAGAAAGTTTCGGAGTATGTACGCACCCTCGTACATGACCCCGAAAGCTATCTTGCCCGCACGATCCTGTTCAACGCCATCATGTATGTCGAAGGCGGGCTTGCCCGTCCCGATCGCGAGCTTGGTGCGCTGGGTGCGTCGATCGTCAACGGCTGCAAATTCTGTGCCGTTGTTCACGCTCGCCGGCATGCGGAGCTGACCAAGAGTGATGACGTGGTCACCGCGCTGTATCTCGACAAGCCCGAAAAGCTTGGGCCACGCGATGCGGCAATCTACAGCTTTGCCCGCCGTCTGTCGGCGGCGCCGTCGGAAGCGACGGCAGACGACATCGCCTCGCTGCGATCCGTCGGCATGAATGATGGCGAGATCATCGACCTTATCCACGCCATATCGATCTTCGGCTGGGCAAACCGGCTGATGCACGTGCTGGGCCATGCGGAGAGCGGGTGATGACGTCGCATATGCTCAAGCCAGTCCGTCCCACACTCTGAAGGGCCAACCAGAAATGCTTGAACTCAAAGATATAAAGCTGTCTTACGGAAGCACGCAGGTCCTGAACGGCGTCAATCTCTCGGTCAAGCGAGGTGACGTGGTGTCGATCATCGGCCCGAGCGGGACCGGCAAGACCACGCTGCTGAAATGCATCAACTACCTGGCCAAGCCTTCGTCAGGAACCATCGCATTCGACCAGATTCGGATGAACTACCAACGTGTCGACAAGACCGCTGTCCAAGCGATCCGGCTCCGAACAGCGATGGTCTTTCAGCAGTTCAATGTCTTCAAGAATATGACAGTCCTCCAGAACGTGATGGATCCGCTTGTTGTCGTGCAGCGCAAGTCCACGGACGAGGCGCGTGAAATCGCCCGGCGAGAGCTTGACCGGGTCGGCCTCTCGGCGAAGCGAGACAGCTATCCTTCCCAGTTGTCGGGCGGCCAGCTCCAGCGCACCGGCATCGCGCGTGCGCTGGCGGTTCGTCCTGACGTGATGCTCTTTGATGAGCCTACTTCATCGCTGGATCCTGAACTCGTCGGTGAAGTCCTGAAGGTGATCAAGGATGTCACGTCGTCAGGGATCACTTCGCTGCTTGTGACCCACGAGATGCAATTCGCAAAGAGCATCTCGAACCGGATCGTCTTCATGGATCGTGGCGTGGTTGCCGTCGACGGCAGTCCGGCTGAGATCTTCGATGCGCCTTCCAGCCCACGACTTGCTCAATTCCTGCAGTCAGAACTTGCTTTTCAATAGCTCAACAAGAAGGGAACCTAAGAAATGTCTGCAATCACATCCAGTCTTTCCCGTCGCGCTGCCCTGGCCGTCGCCGGCGGCATCGCAATCGCCTTTGCAACCGGGGGGATCAGCCATGGTCAGACCGTTCGGACCATCAAGATCGCCACGTCGGCGGAATCCAAGCCGCTGGCGTGGGGCGCGATCGGCGTCGAACCGCAAGGCTATGAGCCCGATCTCCTGAGGGCGATCAACGCAAAGCTGCCGCAATACAAGTTCGAGATGGAAGGTGTCTCGGATATCGCGCAGGAAACCGGCCTCGCCACAGGCAAGTACGACATCGCGGTCGGTGGTTACTACAAGTCGCCCGAGCGCGCCAAGCAGTTCCTCATTCCGGAAAACCCCATGGGCGCCAGCCTGATGAAGATCTACAGCAAAAAAGACAGCGGCATTAAGGAAATGAAAGACCTGGTCGGCAAGAGGATCGTTCCGACCACGGCCGGCGGCGGAACCTATAAGTTTATTATGAATTGGCAAAAGGAAAATCCCCAGTACAAGCTCGATGTCACGGCGTCGAGCGCGGGTATTCCGTACCCGAACCGACTGGACGAAGTGCAGAATGGCAAGTTCGACGCGCTCGTCCTGCCTTCGAATTTGGGCGAGCAGACGGTCATCGAGGAAAAGAGACTCGATATCGTGGCGTCCGAGCCAGTCTTTAGGAACAATACCTACATGCTGATCCACAGATCGGACGAGAACAAGGTTCTGGCCGACGATGTGAACAAGGTTCTCAAGGAATTGAAAGACGACGGCACGATCGAAAAGCTCTCGCAAAAGTGGTTCGGCGAGGGCGTCGTCCAGTACATGAAATAAGACGACCGTCTACGACCATATTTGTTAGTCAGCGGCAAGGCTGAATTGCAAGAAGGAGTGTTTCAAAGTGGATGTTTCTGCTATGATTCCCGAGTTGCTCTCGGCGTTGCCGCTGACGCTCGCCATCACGTTTACCGCTATGCTAGTCGGCTTTTGCATGGCTCTCGCCGCGACAACACTCCGCGTTCGCCGGATACCGGTGGTCAGCCACCTGACCGACCTCTACGTGTCGTATGCCCGAAGCGTTCCCGTCGTCCTCCAGCTATTCGTCGCTTTTTACGGGCTTCCCTTGTTGGTGGCCCTGTTCGGCGCGGAAGACTTTTTCTCGCCGACGATCGCTGCAATGGTGGGATTGAGCTTTTACCATGGGGGGTATCTGTCGGAAGTCATGCGGCCCGCATACCTGGCCGTCGATCGCGGCCAGCATGATGCGGCCGACAGTCTAGGATATACCTTCCGCCAGAAGATCACTCGCGTCGTGGGTCCTCAGGCGGTGCACTTCGCGTTGCCGGGCTATGGAAACTCCATCATCTACCTTATCCATAACGTTGCGCTGGTCATGTATATCGGGGCGGCGGACGTGATGGCGACCGCGCACTTGATCATGGAGCGAGACTATAACCAGTACCAGTTCGAAACCTACCTCGTGCTGGCGGTCATCTATTCGCTGATGTGCCTCGTCGCGTGGCTCATCGTCCGCTTCTTCGAGCTTCGCTCGCCGATGCAAGCACCTGAGGCGGCGACAACGGCTCAGATCAAGAACGCGCTCATCGCGAGCGCCTGAGGCAAAGGGCATTCGACCATGTTTGATAGCGATATCTTGATCCAAGACTCGCAGGAAATTCTGGGCGCCGTACCGGTAACGCTTGGCATGGCCTTCACGATTTTTGTCTTGTCGACGATAGTCGGCAGCCTTTTTGCATTCGTCGAATATAGACGGGTCCCGGTGCTGCGAGAGCTTATCATGGCCTACAAGGTCGTCTTCAAAGGCGTTCCGATGGTCATCGTGATTTTCCTCGCCTATTTCGGTCTGCCCCCAGCATTCCAGTTCCTGCTCTCGTTGCTCGGGATCAACTTCAACGGCCACGAAACGCCCAACTGGGTAATCCTTGTCATTGCAGTGACCGGCTGTGTCGCGGCGTTCCAAGCAGAGATCATCAAGGGAGCCCTGAACGCCTTCGATACCGGTCAGTCAGACGCCGCCCATTCGCTGGGCTATACAAGCGGCCAACTGTTCCGACGGATCCTGTTTCCCCAGGTGGCCCTCACGGCAATTCCCGACCTCACGACCTCCATGATGGTCATAATGAAGGCGCTTTCCCTCGGGTTCGCCATCGAGGTCGTCGATATCTTCGCCCAGTCCCAGTTGACCGCGGCGCTGAATTACTACTACCTCGAAGCCTTCGTGATTGCTGTCGTGATCTACATGGTGATTGCCTATATCGTCACGCAGATTGCCGATAGGCTGGAACGGGCGCTGAGAGTGCGGACCTGACCTATTGCCGCTCGCCAAGAGCAGAGTTTGCTACTGCGGAGCGGCAGACGATTGAGGCCCCCTGAGATCGCGACGCCGACGTGGGTCGGCGTTTGTAGCTCAAAACCCTTGACCGGAACTTGCTCGGCGCACGCCCGTTTTTCTACTCGATGGACTGGCTTCAACTCGGACTGCTCTGCGGCGCGGGCTTTCTGGCCTGGACCCTCAATACGCTGTCGGCCGGCGGCGGGCTACTGCTGATCCCGGCGGTCACGTTCCTGACCGGCGGCCGCGATATCGATGCGGCGCGCCCGCGGTGGTCGATGTCGCCGAGCTACCCCCTCCCGTTGTGACGGCGGCGTGCCTGATGACGCGCCGCAGCGATTATCTCGAGGTCGGCGGCATGGACGAAGTGCGCTTCCCAATCAATTTCCATGACGTCGATTACTGCCTCAAGCTGCGCGCGCTTGGACGGCGGATCGTGTTCACGCCGCACGCGAAGCTCGTCCATGACGAGCCCGCTCGCAGTGAAATACAGGCACCGCTTTTCGAGCGCGAGGTGCAAAACCTGCGCACGAAGTGGGGCAGCGTCCTGGCCGCGGATCCCTATTACAGTCCCATGCTATCGCTCGATCCACGGCCGTTTTCAGCTCTTGGCTGGCCTCCTCGCGCGATGGGGCCAAGGGAAAGCCTGTTTGGGATAGAGTCGCCTGGCCTAACCGCCTCGCTTGCTATCGCCGAATGCGTTGTTGAGCATCTGACCCGTAGCGCAGGCGCACAGGCCCAAAAGCCTTAAGTCGTTCGCAGCTGGCTACGCTGGACCTATGGGGTGTCGCCGGGTTCGCGATTAAGTATCCGTGATCTTCAGCCTGTCTCCGTTCGAATGCTCCATCGCGCTCAATCTCCTGCCGCAGGAACCGACATCTGCCCGATCCCGACCGAGCGCCCAATCCGACAGGAGCGGATGCTATGCGCTTCATCGCGAAGCAGGAACAGGGCATCGAGCCCCAGTCGTTGGGCAAGTTCCCCGCCCTTGTCCGGGCCGAGCACCATGAGCGCAGTCGCCCAGGCGTCGGCCTCGGCGCAGGTCGGCGCGATGACAGTGACCGAGGCTGGCGATTTGATGAGCGGCGCGCCGCGGGTCGGGTCCATGGTGTGGGAGAGATGTCGACCCTGCACCTCGACCCAGTGGCGGTAGTCGCCGGATGTAGCCACGGCGCAATCCTGCAGGGACAGGATCGAATGCGGCGCGCGGCGTTCCGGGTCCGGTTGCTCTACGGCAACCGTCCATGTCTCGCCGTCAGGCCTCACGCCCATGGCTCGCATCTCGCCGTCGATGCCTACGAGCGCGTCGCGGATGCCAAAGCCGCCGAGAACCTCGGCAAGACGGTCCACGCCGTAGCCCTTGGCGACGCCGTTGAGGTCAAGCGCTATTGGCACGCGCTTGCAAATCCTGGTTCCGTCGATCTCCAGCGCGTCGTGGGCAGGCACGCGCCTGGCCTGCATCGCGCAACGGATGCGGTCTGGACTGGCTTCAGCCGGGCCAAAACCCCACGCGCTCACCGCGTCCCCCATGCCAATGTCGAAGGCGCCGCCGGAAGCCCGGCCGACTTTCAGCCCCAGCCTGATCACGTCGAGGAGGCGTCCTGGAACCGTCACCCACGCTCCTGCCGGAGCCCGGTTGAGGCACATCAGGTCGCTGCCAAGTTTCCATGTCGACATCTGCGTGTCGACCTCATCGACCGCGGCCTGCAGGGCCGCACGGACATTTCCGGCGTCGAAGCCGGAAGGTGCGTGGAAAAGCGCTGACCAGCGTGTGCCCATCGTCGGCCCGTTGAGGGCGTGGCGCGCAAGGTCAGTAGACATCTTCGACATAGCGTCCCTGGGCCTTCAAGACCGCGGGCGACAGCCCAAGCGGTTCAAGCATCCGTGCCATCGCCTCGGCCACCCCGGCCGCCATCTGCCGGCCGCCGCAGACCATGATCCGCGCGCCCTCCCGTACGGCGCGGACCACTTCGAGTCGCTCGGCTGTCAGCGCGTCCTGAACATATCGCGGCCGCGCTCCGCGCGAGACCGCCGTGGACAGGCTGGAGAGCCTGCCCGCGGCGACCCAGGCTTCGAGTTCCTCGCGGTAGAGGAAGTCGCTTTCTGGGTGTCGCATGCCGAAGAGCAGGTGGATCGGCCGCTGCGAGGTGTTGGCTCGGATGAAGCCGGCAAGCGGCCCTATTCCAGTGCCTGCACCGATCAGGACAAGGGGAGCGCTGTCACGTGTGACGTGGAACGTCGGATTGCGGCGGATGAAGCCAGCGTCCGTTCCGCCCGGTTCGAGCGCCATGAGTTCGCCCGAGCAGATGCCTCCGGGATGCTTGCGCACCACAATCTCCACGAACCCGTCCCGGCTGCCTGAGGCGAGTGAATAGAAGCGTGGCACGGGCGATCCCTCCGGCACGATGCCGAGCAGGTCTCCAGGCTCGAAACAGGCGAACCCGCGTCCCGTCAGGCGTTCCCAGGCCGACAGGCGTGGAAGGGCAAAGCGCAGGATCGCGGTCGGGGCCTGGACTTCGTGGCCGTAGTCGCGACGCGAAACGAGCGTCAGCGCCTTGGTATCAGGGCGAACGGGCTGGTGGTTCAGTTCCAGGTCGATGCCTAGCGTTTCGCCGAGCGCACGGCCCCAGCGAGCGAACTCCTGCGGCGACTGGCGGTCCACCGTTTCGAAAGGCAGCAGAAGCGGCCAGCCCCGACCTTCAGCAGCAGTGGAAACCGCCCTGGCGTAGGCGCAAAATGCTGGAAAGCTGCGGTCGCCGAAGCCAAGCACCGCCAGCTTCGCTGCGGGCGCTGCGGAAAGCGCGGCCACCCGATCCAGGAATCCGTCCAGCACCTCCGAAAAGGTGCTCACGATCGTCTGAAATCGCTGCTCACGATCACCCGAAATCGTTGCTCATGATCCCGTGAAATCCGTGCTCACGATGCGGTGAAATCCGTGCTCACGATCGTCTGAAATACGCACCTGGCTTTGGGCGCGCGAATGCTGGCGCTGGCTGAGCTAGCGCGCGACCGTTAACAATAACACACTCGTTCATTGAGGGATCAGGGAGGCTTGGCTTATGCAGATGACCCTTTTCGATGCGCCCTCGCGGACAGGGTGCTTGCGGACGGTCAGTGGCCAATAGGCGAGCTTGCCGCGAAAAAGGCGGCCACTGCCGTCCCGTTGTGGCGTGGGGCCTTCAGGTGCTCGGGGCGATCATTCCGGATCCCGATCAAGTTACGGTGGAACAAGAGACGCCCAGCCCTTAGGTCCGATCCTGCGGCTTCACATGCGAGCGGCACTGCTCGCCGGGGTAGCTATCGTCGAGCGCTCTTGCCGGCGGGTCTGCGTTCTGAGCCTCGACGAAGACGTACGCTGACTTTCGGACAACCCGGTTAGTTCATCAAAAGCACGAGGGCAGGATGCAGCTTCTTCAGATTCGGCAATGATTTCGATTGCCAGGGTATATCGGGCGTCCCACGCACGATGAGTCGAACATCGGGATGCTTGCGCACCTCGATCGTAAACTTGGCCAGCAGGTTGATGCCGGAGGAGTTGAGAAAGTGAAGGTCCTTCAAATTGAGCGTGATGGAAGCCGGATTTGAGGCAAGAACACCGGTCGCCAAGGACATGATCGGCGCACCGGCCTCGGAACTGGCAAGCCGCATTGCGCCGTCGAAAAATATATCGTTTCCCTCAGTCCACACGCGGTAGTCGTCTGTTTTGATTTCCATAATCTGGCTTCGTTTCTAGTTGTGAGTCTGCGAGATAGGAATGGAGGCATATGTCTCCAGGAAAATCCGATCGTATTCGTCGGCGGAGCTGAATATCCAGGCCAAGCGTGCGTCATAGTCGCTCATCAACGTCAGCAATCCGAGCCCGGAGCCCCCCAAATCAGGGTTCGCGGCATTCGCCTCAATCCGCTGTATCAGCAGGTCCTTGGGATCGCCAACCGTGATGTCCGCCAAGAGGCTTTGGAACTCGGATGCGTTTTCACCATCGACGTCATTCGACACCTTGAGCTTGAAGCACTCCGAATCCATCGACGCCTCGATCACGATCTCGCCCGGTGCGCGAAACTTGACGGCGTTTTCGATGAGTTCGTTGGCCAGATATCCGATGCTATGCCGCACTTCCATGTAGTCGTTGCGGGACGACTGAAAGCGCAACGCGAAAAGATCGGCGATGAAGTCCGAGGTCGTAGCGCAATGACGCCAACTCAAGTCGAGAGGTCCGTCGAACAGCCGCACGCGACTGACACTCTCCTTCATCCCGATTGCAATGTCAGGGGTCCCGAACAGCGCTGTCATCTCTATGTGTGCCTTATGATCACGAGGGTGATGTCGTCGTGGATCTTCTGGATTCCGATATGGGCCATCAGATCCTCGATGATCCCGGTCTTGATGTCCTCGGCGCTCCTGCCATGACGCTTTTGCACGCTCTTGCAGAGGCGATCGAACCCGAACAGTCTTCTGTCTTCGTCCTCCGCTTCGGTCACACCGTCGGTGTGCAACACGATCACGTCGCCGCTCCCGAACACGATGTCACGCGTGTCGATGAACTGCGAGATGTCATTCTCCAGACCAACCGGCAGACCCAGATCAAGCGTGTCGATACGTTCGACATTCCCATCCGCGCGCACGACGAGAACGTCCTCATGCTGGCCGGATAGCGTTACCCTCCCATCCGCAAAGTCAAGAAAGGCCAGCGAGAGATGCTTGTCGGTGTTCGTCCGCTCGATGTTCTTGTAGATCGCTCTGTTCAGCCGAACCAGAAACTGGTGCGGATCCCCTTCGTTGGCCTCCTGCAGCGCGCGTGCAACGGATTGGACCATCAGCATCAGCACGCCGCTCTCGAGACCATGACCGGTCACGTCGCCGATGCCGATCTTGACCCGTGATCCGTTCTGCAGGACGTCGTAGTAGTCGCCGCCGACCTCGTCGGCCGGCCGCATGTAAGCCGCGATCTCCAGTCCCGGAATCGCTTCGAGCTCGAATGGTTTCGGCAGGACCATCATTTGGATGTGCCTGGCAACCGCGAGCTCGGCGCCAAGGCGAACGTTCTCGTCCCGCAGCTTTTCGTTGAGCGCGGAAATCTCCTGATTTGCGTCCCCTAGCTCCCTGGTCCGTTCGTCAACGAGTTGCTCGAGGTTTTCCGTGTGAAAGCTTATCTGCTCAGCCATGCGGTTGAAGGCGGTTCCTGCAGCTCCGACCTCGTCGCGTGTTGGAATGCTCACGCGGACCGAATAGTCTTTGGACTCGAGCTTCTGGGCGGCGCCGGCAAGCGCCCTAAGGCCTGCGGTAATCCGCTTCGAAATTCCGAGCACGGCCGCAAAGACGATCAGGAGAGAAATGAGGATTGCCGCGATTTGAAAGAGCAGGATACGGTTGGTAGCGCGGGAAATACTCTGCTGCGCGGCGAACAGGGACGCATAGATCTCCCGTTCGGGAACGACGATTCCGACCGACATCGTTTCGGACTTGATAGGCCCCGAACTCCACAGATTGGTCGGCTTCAACCTCTTGAGCACGACAATGTAGGGAACGCGCTCGCCCTTGTTGTCGAGCATGATGTGCTGAATGACGCCATCATTGTTCTGGTCGAGAGGCAGCGACGCGATGGCCGGCTGCGTACTTCCCCGCAGGGACCTCTCCAGACCAGTGACGCCCTTCGTGCCCGCATCGCTCGATTTAGTCAGGCCGATGATCGCCTCGCCCGACGAATTGATCGCCACCACGTTGCCGGTCGACATGGTGAGGAAGCCGAAGCCGGTTTCGGCGATCTTCACGCGCTCGACCACTTCCGCGAGCTGATCGAGCGTGATGTCTGCACCCGCTATACCGGCGATACCGGTGCGATCGCGCGTCCACAGCGGGTGGAAAAAGCTGACGATCAGCTTTCCGGTGATTGCATCGGTGTAAGGCGCCGTCTGCGTAATGTCGTCAGGGACCGGACGTGAGGCCGGATCCCTGGCCCATTGCTGCCATGACCCATAGATCCCCGGAAAGAAAAACTCCCAGAACTCCGCCTTGTTGTGGCCCGGATAGAGTCGGTCGAAGGTCTGCGCTTGGTCCGTATAGGGTACCGTCCTGAAGATCGGCCGTTCCTTTGGACCAATATAGTACATCTGCAGTTTTGGCGATCCGCTGGCCATGAGGGTCGGCGCGACGAGATCGATGACGGTACTGTCTTCTATTTCCCGCTGAACGCTGGGCAGCGGAGTGTGGTCGGCGCCCAGCAGGTAGCCCCAGACGCTTATCACAGAAGGCCCGCCCGGCAGGTTCTGCGCCCAATCACCCTGCGCGTCATAGACGACCTTCACCGAGCCGGGTGCTTGATGCGAAAGGGTTGCTCCGACCTGTTGCTGCCTGCTCGGATCGTTGATCTGGGCCTGCAGCACGCCAGCCAGCGCCTTGACGTCCCCGTGGACCCGATCGAGCAGCAGGTCGACGCTTGACGCCGTCGACTCGGCATAAGACCGAATGTATTCCTGATTCGCGGTCGTCAGGCCCTCGCCGACTTCCGATGTGGCGTCGCGCGACAGCTTTTGAACGTTCCAAAGCGCCAGGCCACCGCTCAGCAGGAGGTCGAACAAGACGGCGCCGCCGACCACCAATACGAATTTCGCTCGAAAGGAGCGCAGGCCGAAACGCGGCGTAGGCTCGCTGTCGGCTTTCATTGCGGTCGTCGTCCCGATGCGACCCAGATCGGCCAACCCGCATAACCCTTGGGATGGAGCGCTGCGAAAATGTGGTCCTGGAAGCCCTGCCGGAACCGCGTGACGAACTCC
The DNA here is from genome assembly GCF_033977205.1 of Mesorhizobium album. Classification (NCBI taxonomy): domain Bacteria; kingdom Pseudomonadati; phylum Pseudomonadota; class Alphaproteobacteria; order Hyphomicrobiales; family Phyllobacteriaceae; genus Mesorhizobium; species Mesorhizobium album. Next base: position 16,367 of record NZ_JAVIIW010000046.1, read on the forward strand.
GGTCCATCGCCGCGTCTGGACGCCATCTCGCCCGCATAGACATTCGCCCAGGCTTCAATGACATCGGCGAAGTCCTGCGGGTCGCCGTCCAAGTTAGTGACCATGAAGGTCTCGACACGGATGTCTTCGAATCCGGCCTCGATCAGGTATCGCCGACTCTTCGGCCCAAGCTCGACGTCCATCTCGAAGTGCCCGAACAGCTTCGCTACCTCGTTGTAAGTCCATCCAATGCTTTCGGCGCGCGGCTCGCCGAGGCAATGCGAATTCTTCTCGTTCGTGATGTAGACCCGACCGCCAGGCTTACATATGCGGTAGAGTTCCTTGAGGATGAGTTCAGGTCGATTGAAGATTTGTAGGGAATGGCGGCAGGTGACCAGGTCGAATTGCGCTTCGTCGAGCAGCATTTCCGACGCGTCGCCATAGGTATATTCGATGCCCCGGATATCGAACTCTCGCATCACTCGCCGAGCATAGTTCAGGCTTGATATCGAGTGGTCGAGGGCAACGATCCGCGACGGCTGGAACTCCTTCTGCACTAGCACGGCGAAGTCACCGATCCCGCAACAGATATCGGCCATGACGATCCCGGGCCTCATGCCATGTCGCGGCAGGATTGCGCGCTCGTGGCGCCATGTTAGCTTTGTCTGTGTGCGCAGGATCGGGATGAACCCACCTTCTTCGAGAAAGCCCTGCCCCGGATAGAATTGGCTGTCATACTCTTTGACCGTGATATTCGGTTCGATTCCGCTCAAGCGACCGAATTTTCGCGAGGTCCATCCGACGACGCTCGACGTGATGACGACAAATTTGAGATCGGGTCGAGCGCGGCAAGCGTCGATGATGATCCTCGAAAAGGCATGAAACGCGGCGTTGTTCATCTGCGCCAGGCGTCTGACGTTGACATAGAGAACGCCACGCACACGGCCGATCGCATCGCGTAGCAATGCCAAACTGGGCCCAAGCTCATCGATCGCCTGAGGCCGAACCACCCCGGATATGGAAAACTCCTGGTTGTTCGCGTCGTATTGCGCCTTGAAGCGTGGGAGAAGGCTGTAAGGGCTCAATGTTGCGGGCCCTCAAGCGGAAGATCCACGACAAGCTTGATCGCATCGCCACCGGCGTCCTCGACCCTGAGCGTCGCGTTGTAGTCGACAGCCAGTTCCAGGAGTACAACCTCCCGGCTCGGCGCCAGATCCCCGGATACCGAACTTACGTATCGCTCCCTGGCCTCGGGTCCTGCGAGTTGCGACACTGCCTCCTGGTAGAATTGTCGTTCCTCGGGCACGCAGGGAAATGTCAGCTCGATCCTATCGGTCGCGCCATGGCGAGACACCCTGCATGCCATTTCGCCCTCGGCGTGGCGTGTGCGAAACGCCACTTCCAGCAATTCGTTGAAGGCGGAGGAAAAGAGATTTGAATACCGGACCGAGTCTGACCTGTTTTGACTGATCATCCGGGCCATGTATGTCGAGACATGGTCGCAATGTCTCCAGTTGGAGACAAAATTTTTGATTTCCATGTCGATCTGGATCATCGGCTCAAAAGTCGGCTCGCCAACCAGGTCGTGATGAACAGTTCCCATCGGCATCCTCCCTTATTCCATCCGTTTTTGAGCCCAGGTGGGGCGATGGCCTGCGAGGCAGAGATTTGGTCGCCTCGTAATGAGTCAGCCCCGGACTGACACAAAGATTGCGTGGTATTTGCCTCGATCGTTTCTACGGTCTCCCTTTTACAAAGGGTGCACAGCGCTAAAGCGCCCGATTTGATCCCTCCATCGCTCGCACCACCTTCGGCAGGGATCGCCTGATGAAATCCCTGGTTGCTTCGGCTCCGAGCGGCAATCCCAGGAAATTACCTTGCAGGCAATCGCAGCGCTCCTTGATCAGCCACCGCGCCTGTGCCGACGTCTCGACCCCCTCGGCGGTGACGCTGATCCCCAGGCCATGCGCCAGATTTATGATCGATCGAACGATCGCCTGACCTTTGAGATCGGTTTCCAGGTCCGCGATGAAGTATTTATCTATCTTCAGTGTGTCGAACGGAAAGTTCTTTAGGTAGCTCAGAGATGAATAATATGTTCCAAAATCGTCAAGAGAAATTCGTATTCCCAGGACGTTCAGAGTATTCAATGTATCGATATTATCGATCGTCTTCTCAAGAAGAACCGTCTCGGTTATCTCAAGTTCAAGCCTGTCGGCCCGGATTCCAACTTCGTCGATGATCTGAGCGACCGTGTCCGTCAGCGCCCCACTCAGGAACTGAGCCGGCGACAGATTGACCGCGACTGTCAGCGAGGAAGGCCACGTCAATGCCTGGCGACAGGCTTGCTCGAGCACCCATCGTCCGATCTCGTCCATCAGACCGTCGGCTTCGGCGATCGGTATGAACACGCTGGGCGGAATGACGCCGACCTCGGGGTGCCGCCACCGCAACAGCGCTTCGAAGCCGATCACTGACGATGGCGGCCGAATGAGCGGCTGATACTCCAGATAAAGCTCGCCCCGCTCCAGCGCGGTCCGAAGGTTGCGCCTCAAATTCTCGCGTTGCTCGAGCAGGAGCAGCATCGAACGGTTGAACGTTCGAGCGCAACCGCGTCCATCGGTCTTGGCTGCGTAAAGAGCAATGTCGGCGGCTTTCATCAACTGCTCGCCATCGGTCCCGTGCTCGGGCCCGAAGGCAATTCCGATGCTCGAGCCGACAAAGACGGGAATGCCGTTGATGACGAACGGCTGCGTGAATGCGTCGACGAGCGATCCGGCCAGGCGTTCGGCTTCTGCGGGCTGCTCCTTTCCCAGTTGGATGACGGCGAACTCATCGCCGGCATAACGATACGCGGATTCGCCTTCCTGCAACGCGTCGCGGATTCGACCTGCCGCGAGTTGCAGAAGGCTGTCGCCCGCTCCATGGCCGAGTGTGTCGTTGACCGCTTTGAAATCGTCGAGGTCGATCTGCAGCAGGGCGGTTTTCGGCTTTGGTCCGCCAATGGCCGCCAGCGCCTGCTGCAGATGCTCGCCGAATCGGCGCCGATTCTCCAGGCCGGTCAGCACGTCGTGCGTTGCCTGATGGAGCAGAATCATATGCTCCTGCTCCTCCGCTGCGCTGCGCCCGCTGTGCTCCCTCGATTCGATGATCCCCACACCATTTGCGGCGCTGAAGACGAAAAGGGAGAACCGGGGCGGCTCGCCCGATGATCCCGGTAAGTCAATGCTTGCCGGAGAGCCGCCCTGGTACACGCGAAGAAATTCGTCGCGATAGCGCGCGAGAAGGAAGGCCGGGTAGATCTCCCAAATGGCGGCGCCAGGCGCCACCACACCTCCATACAAGCCTTTTAGCGTGGTTGCGTAATGTGTAAGGCGGAAGTCGCGGTCATAGAATGACACCAGGTCGGCGGTATTCGACAAGAGGTCGGCGAGAAGCGCTTCGGCGACACCTGGAGTGTTAGAGGAAGCCTCCTCACTCGCCGTGCCGGTGCCGGATGCCTTTGGGTGCAAAGTGCCACCTCCATAGGCGGTGCCAATATGCCTCCCCCAGTTTAGAAATAGCATAACCGCCAAGCTTGGCAAACTTTCAACTTGCATGCTTAACAAGCGCTTTGTGCGGCGTAGTCGCGATGCATGTTCCACCGTGATCGGCGGCCGTTTATCAACACGATGAATATTCATTAAACTTTACTAAATTAGTAAATGCCGCGAGCGTCGGCCGTGATGCGAACTATTACGGCGCACGAAGCGGAGCGGCGTTCGCTGCGCGCGGGACTACCAGCCTAGCAATTCGAGATCGGCTCTCTCAAATATCTTGCCTTCACGCCGCTGGATTTGGAACGCTGGAGGAGAACACCGATCATTGACAATAGGGATAGCAACGGGTCGATCATCGTCCGCCCGGCAGTGGCCGTAGGCAATGTTGATAACGCGGATGGTGGAAATCTTGAGGCGGATACCTACCCATCCTCGCTCAGCTGCAAAGGGAGCACGCGAGCTTGAAGGTCCGGATGTATGACAGCCTGAGCAAAGACGGACCCGGCCAATCCTCGCCAGCGTTGCCGCTCTGTTGGCGTGTTGATAGATTCTTGCGTGAGCATGGCTGGGTGACAACCAGTGAAGCGGCTTGCAACGATATTGCTGCCTGCCGTGCGACCCTTGGAGGTTTCTCGTCCAGCATCACTGGTTCTTATGGTCGCGCCGCCGCCTTTGAGCGCGCCTGGAGAGTGGACCGTCAGCGAGAGCTGCAAATGAGCGGGCGCGGCAACATTGGTGCAGTTGGCGTTCGAGCCCAGGGAACATCGAAGATAGCGACTGGGCTCAGGCGCTTAGCCTTCCCCATTCCTGAGCATAGCTGGACGCTGCTCGCTCGAGCGCTTCCTCTGAGAGGATGCCCTTGGTGTGGGCAAAGCTCTCGAATGCTTCACGCGCATCTTCAGCCGTCCGGTGGCCGTTAAGGGCTTTCCTACAGACTTCGAGGGCACCATCACGGTCGAGATCGGGGATGCCATTCCATTCGAGCAGAAGATGGTAGGCGTCCAAAACAGTAGCAACTTCGTGAGGAAAGCCAAGGCCTACGAACACTGAGACGGGCTCGTTGAACTTATGATTGGTCATAGGTTTCCAACTCCTTCAATGGGCCGCATATGCAGCCCCGGAAATGGGCAAGACCAAGATTGGCTTCGTCACAAATGAAGAATGGGCGTTACGAAAGCGCTGGGAAGGAAGGCAGCATAGAAGTGCCCGCCAAAGAACAGGAGGGCTCAGGCGTGCGACCTCCAAGCAAGATCGATTTCCTGCATAAACGCGGGATTAAGAGGCCGGAGCTTCGCCTCTCGCCTTACCGCTGGTAGAGCTTGGTGGATACGCCGCAGGTGAAGGCGTGAGACCGGGTGTTCGTGCACGCATCACCTGCCGCACGCGCGATCGATTCCTCAAGATTCAACGGCGACCTACTCAACGCCGCCTACGCGTCGGACCTGTCCGCGCTGATCGAGGCGGGACGGCCTGCGCTCTGGCTACATGGACACACGCACGACAGTTGCGACTACCAGGTCGGCAATACTCGCGTCGTGTGCAATCCGAGGGGCTATGAGGATGAGAACGCTGCGTTCGATCCGGCATTGGTTGTTTGGGTGGGCGGCTGAATCGAGCTCCACGTTGCTCATTCAACGATCCGGTCCGTGCACCACAAGCGGAGTTGGCTGTGCCGGGGAAACTGCCGACCTTGGACGGCAAGCGGACTGTCCGTTTTCGGGATGGCTGGGCTAGAAAGCCGACCTTTGCATCCAGCGCTGTGCCAACCCTTTGCCCGAGAAGTCGACGGTCGCGACGGCCAGCAGTCTGGTGGACTGGGCGCCAACGGCACCTGACATTGCTCAGCCGTTATCCACTGTACACTGCAGGCTGTCGTCGCATAACAAGCAGGCCCAAAAGCAGAGCGAGCGCGACGTTCGCCACAGCGAGCCCGGAAAGCGACCGCCAGCACACCTTGGGCACCCGCACGTTCTAACAACGATGCACCAACCGACGGAGCCGCTGCCTGCGCTAAGAGGCTCGGCATAGCAAGGCGGCCCATCAGCCTGGCATACCCTGAAGGGGCCGAACAGGGCGAGCGGGAGGGTTCCGCGAGCAATCGTTTCCAGGCCGATGCCGGCTCCGTAAAAGCCGAGGGCCATCGGGATCACCGGCAGGCCCGCCCATAGCATCGAGACGCCGATTGCCACGAATGTCACGGACGCAAATTTGATCCAGATCGGATGATGATAACGGGCAACCATCATTTCGACCGCCCGAGCGCCCACCTGCGACGGACCGACCAGAGCTCCAAGAACCACCGCGGCAGCAAGCGCCATCCCGCTGCCTTGCAAGATCGACAGCAAATGGACCGACAATGTGGAAGAGATCACCGCAGCAAGCGTAAGCGTGGTGGCGAGAACAACCATCATGCCGAGGTTGGAATTGTTCTCGCCAACCGATACGGCCGGATCCTTCGGTTCCGGTCTGGCCGCCTGCCCCGGCGTGTCTCGAGGCAAGATCAAAAGATATAGGGGCAGCGCGATCACGAGTTGAACGGCGGCGTACGAGAGACAAGCACCTCGCCAGCCGACTTCGGCCATGAGAAACGCTGAGATCGGCCAGCAGATCGTGCTCGCGAGCCCACCGAACAGCGTGAGCGTGGTGATGGCGGAACGCGCGCGGTAGCCGTAGGGGCGACCGAGCGTGGCGAAAGCCGCATCATAGAGACCAGCGCCCATCCCCAACCCGATAATGAGCCAGGCGACAATGTAGGTGACGAGGTTCGGAGCCGCCGCAAGACCGATCTGACCAACTCCAATTGCAAAAGCGCTAAACGCTAAAACGCCGCGACGCCATGACGCTCGATCGACAAGCCTACTGGGCCGCGCGAACTATGCGCCTACCTGAGGGAGCGTTGCGGACCGATGCAACCTTGTCCATCGCCTTTTGTCGTCTTATCGATGTCTCAAACTAGCGCCAAGTGCACAGAGGAAAAGGATATGCGGCACTACGTCGGGCTGGTTCACAAGAACGGCGACAGCGACTTCGGAGTGTCTTTTCCCGACTTTCCGGGCGTCGTCACTGCCGGTGCAACCCTCGACGAGGTGCGTGAGCTCGCTGAGCAGGCGCTCGCCTTTCATGTCGAGGGTCTCATCGATGATGGCGATGCTGTTCCGGAGCCCGCTTCATGCCAACAGGCGATAGCCGACAAGGATCATCGCGAACTCACTGCCATCATGGTTCCGCTCAGGATCAGATAGCCCGACGATCCGTTACCGGAGTGAGTGCGGTCTTTCCGTTTTGGACACCATGGTCTTCAACAGCCGGGAAACCATGACTCATTTCGTGAGAAAGCGTGCCGCCGTTCCGCCGCAATGCGAGCCCACTGCGGCCAGGTACGCCCCTGTTTCTTTTGGTCTTTGGGGCTTCGAAGGAGTTCTGGAGATGATGATCAAGAAGGTTTTTGTGGCGGTGCTGATGACCGCAGCGCTTGCCGGATGCGAGACGCAGACCGAGGGGCAGCAGCGGGCGACCACCGGCGCGCTGATCGGCGGCGCCGGCGGCGCGCTGGTCGGCCAGGCGATCGGCGGCAACACAAAGAGCACGGTAATCGGCGCCGCGAGCGGCGCCCTGCTCGGCGCCGTCGTCGGCAGCGCCACCACCCCGCAGCGCCGTGGCGAGCAGCTCTGCCGCTACCAGGACCGCTACGGCCGCATCTACACCGCACCGTGCGACGACCGCTACTACAACGGCGATTATTGATCGCCAGCCTTTGACCGGCGGGGAGACTGGCGGCCTTGGACGCTCGTCTCTCCTCTGAATGTCATTCTTTTGTACGCTTCTCGATGTAGAAGGTGTTGGCGGCGGGGTTTGCGGAGGAGGTCGAATTGACGACGAGCCTTGGCGCCCTGAAACCCGGGGAAAGCAAGCTGTAAAGCGCCTGATTGGCTACGATAGCCGCAACTGGCTGCGCATCCGCCAGATCGAAGCCTTCACCGCTTTCCTCGAAGCGGCCAACCGCAAAGCACGCGACGTGATCGAGATTTCGCCGGGCTGGAACCGCTACTGGCGCGCGATGTGCCCGGACTCCCAGACTTCGACATCTGCAAGGATCGCACGGACGAGCAATATTCGATCGTCATCGCCGACCAGGTGCTGGAGCATGTGCAGCGTCCGCACGCGGCGGCCGTCAACATCTATGCCATGACGAAGCCTGGTGGCTGGGCGATGGTGGCCACGCCTTTCTTATTCAGGGTGCATGCGCGGCCGCACGACTACAATCGCTGGACGCCCGCAGGTCTGAAGCAGTTGCTGGTCGAGGGCGGCTTCGCCGAGGCTGATGTGCAGGCCTTCGGCTGGGGCAATAAGGCCTGGCCAGGGCGCATATCGGCGGCCCGGTGCGGGCCTACGGCTTATGGCGGGACCTGAGTAATGACGAGGAATACCCGCTGATGGTGTGGGCCGGCGCGGATCGTACCGATGAATGCGCCCCTTGCCGCGGGTGGAGATCGTAACTGGCGCGTCGCGGAAATGCCCGCACCAGCCTACGTGAGCGTCCGAGCGCAGGAACCAAACCTGTTCAAGAAAGGCGATCGTACCTCGCCAGGACGAATACCTTGAGCCATCCTTCTCCACAATCGCTGTTGATTCGCACGGATTTGGCCATGGCGAAACGGAAGACCAAAGCCGGCAAGGTCCTAGAGAAGCCGCAAGTGATTGGCTGGCACACCAGCGATGCGGATGAGATCCAGATACGGCAGTGGCGCGGACGCTTGGAGATTGCCGCCGTTGAGGCGCTGGAGCCACGTTTCGGACCCTATGGCACGTTCCGCGTGCGCTCGGGCACCGGTGGACTCTATGACGTCGAGATCCGTGATCTCGACGGCTGGACCAATTCCTGCGGCTGCATCGACCATCGGGTCAATGGTCTCGGAACCTGCAAGCACATTGAAGGCGTGCTCTTTGCCCTTAAAAAGAAGATGGGTGCGCGCGCTTTTATGGCGGCGGCCGCCGAGGGTTCGCCACGTGCCGAGGCCTTCCTGCGACGCGACGGAGAACCGGCGCCTGCGCTGGGAGGGGCGACCCTGAGCGCCGACATGCGCGCTTTTCTCAAACCATTCCTTGCCACGCACGGCCTGCTCGCCTCCGATCCCGAAGCCGTTGCGCGACTGCTCGAGGCCGCATCGGGCGCGCCGGCCAATATTCGGATATCGCGCCACTTCGGTTCGTGGATCGAGCGCGGGCAGCGACGCACTCAACGGGAACAGGCGTACGCGAAGTTTCTCGCCGCGGCAGAGGCCAGGGGCGCCGATTTCGATGTGGTCAAAGTGCCTCTCCTGCCCTATCAGCGGCAGGGTGCTGCGCATCTGGCCTTTAACGAGCGCGCGCTCCTTGCCGACGAGATGGGGCTCGGCAAGACCATACAGGCGATCGCGGCATGCGAGATTCTCGCCCGGGAGAAGGGCATTGAACGCGTGCTCGTCGTCTCCCCCACTTCGGTGAAGACAGAATGGGAAGAGCAGATCGCCCGCTTTACCGACCGGGATATCCGCTTCGTGGCGGGACTTTATCCGGAGCGGTTGAAGCTTTACCAGTCACCCGCATTCTTCACCCTGGTCAACTATGAGCAGGTGGTGCGGGACGCCGACGACATCAACCGTCTGCTCAAGCCTGATGTTGTCATCCTCGACGAGGCGCAGCGCATCAAGAACTGGCACACCAAGACCGCACGGCGCGTGAAATCGCTCGCCTCCTCATACGCTTTCGTTCTCACCGGGACGCCTCTGGAGAACCGGATCGATGAGACCTATTCCATCGTGCAATATCTCGATCCCGAACTCTTCGGGCCGCTTTTCCGGTTCAACCGTGATTTCTACGCGCTCGACGCGCACGGCCGGCCCGAAGGCTACAAGAATCTTGCGGAGATGCACCGGCGCCTATCCGGCGTCATGCTGCGCCGCAGGAAGCGCGACGTCGAGGACGAGTTGCCGGGCCGCACTGAGCAGACCTTCTTCGTGCCCATGGTGGAAGATCAGGCACAGCGCTACGGTGATTACGAATATCTCGCCCGCAGGCTTGCGGCCGTGGCGCAGCGCCGCCCGCTCACCAAGGAAGAGTTCGACCGCCTCCAGCAATATCTCGCCTGCATGCGCATGATCTGCGACACGCCGGCCATTCTCGACCCCGACTGTCGCGTCTGCCCGAAGCTCGAAGAGCTCGAGGGCGTGCTTCTCGAGCTCCTGGAAGAGCCGGCGCGAAAGATCGTCATCTTTTCCGAATGGGTGAAAATGCTCGAGCTGGTGCGCGAGCTCGCGGGCGAAATGGGCGTCGATTGTGCCTGGCACACGGGCGATGTGCCCCAACTCAGGCGCCGCGCCGAGATCGCCCGCTTTCGCGAAGACCCTCAATGTCGGTTGTTCCTCTCCTCGGATGCGGGGGCCACCGGTCTCAATCTTCAAATGGCGAGTGCGGTCGTCAATCTCGATCTGCCTTGGAATCCAGCAAAGCTCGAACAGCGGATCGCGCGCGCCTGGCGCAAGGGCCAGAGACAAGCGGTGACCGTCGTCAATTTCGTCACTGAGAATTCCATCGAGCATTCCATCCTACACCTTCTGTCTCACAAGCAGATGCTGGCCGACGGTGTACTCGACGGGGCGGAGGATTTCTCGAAGATCACCATGCCGTCGGGGCGAGCCGCGCTGATCGAGCGCATGCAAGCCGTTCTTGGCGGGGGCGAGCAGATCCGGATCAAGTCCCTTTCCCCCGAGGAGGCGCTCGTCGAGGAGATCAAAGCGCGCCAAGGCGAAAAGCTTGTGCATGCGGAGATGCGGGCACAGCGTCTCATCCTCGTCCTCGATGCCGAGCCCTCGCTGATTGACGCTGAGAGGACGCGGCTTGCCTCTTCGACGCCACAAGTGGAGATCATCGATCGTGCCGCTTGGCAGATGCTGCAACGGCTCACGACATCAGGACTCATCGGCTTTACGGAAACACGCGCCCGCATCCTCCAACACAACAGCGCGAGCGGAACCGACGGTGCCGGCGAGCAAGACATGGCGGCGTGAGTCGCGCGGGAATTACAGTCTCTTGAAATATGAGTTCAAATTTCTAGCGACGTCTTCAGAAGCTTTCGAAGAATAATATTGGATAACCGCAGCAAATTTAAGCTATTTACCGACAATTTTACCCCCTTCACTCCTACTCGATCATTTTAAGTGATCGTAACGCGTTGAATTCCGTGCACAAATTTTTTCTGCACACAATGACGAACCGTCTCCTCGATCCGTCAGAAATTTGCGCTCTTGAATTCAAAGGAGAATTTCGGCGATACAAAATCTGCTCGGTTTCAGCGACTATCGCCATCGATTGGTCGATTTTCGACATTCTTTAGCTCTGCCTTCGCGATTAGCCCGTCGGCAAAAAGACCGTCACGGCTAGCAAGAGCCCGAACGATACGCCAGGTACACTCTGCCAGCACGCAGTTCCTCTCATGCGTGATCCGTCCCGGCCTTACGCCTTTGCGGCGTTCTGTGCAGCCTGGAATACATCGCGTGCGGACGTCGTACCCGCTACGTGCTCCGCATCCTCGACTCCGAGGTCCATCCATCCTGCATTCACGGCCTCAAACATTTCTTCGGCAGGTCCGGTGTGGCCCTTTGGGATACCGAATTGTTCGAACGCTTCCGCCCACCCCGCACGCGGGACTGCAAAGGCTTTCACGTCGAGATTCAGGACTTCACCCAATTGCTCCGCGACTTCATCCGCGCTGACCATCGAACCAAGCTCAACGACGCGCTGCCCTGACCAGGCTGGCCCGGTCAAAAGGGCGGCAACCTTAGCGCCGATGTCGTTCGTCGCGATCATGGTCGATTTCCGGTTTGTCGGATTGTAGTAGACCGGTAGCGTTCCGCCCTGGGCGACCTGCAAACCGTAGAGGAAGTTTTCGAAGAATCCGCCTGCGCGCACAAAAGCGATTGGGGATGTCAAATCGCGAAATCCTTGCTCCAGAAGCGACAAGGCCGTGATCATCCCGAGCCCGCTGGTTCTGTTCGCACCCATCGACGAAAGCGCAACCGCGCGCAGCGGCGCTGCCTTGGTAAGCGCCTCGACATAGTTCGCAATCACGCCCTTTGCTTCTTTGAAATCGGGCGAGGGAGCCCAGACGGCCGGCAACATGACGAACGCGCCTTCGACGCCTTTGAGCGCTTGCTCGATGGCTGCCGAATCATTCCAATCGCCGTCAACCAGTTCCACGCCCTGGTTCGCCCAGCTTGACGCCTTCTCGCGATTGCGAACCAGTGCGCGTACTTTCTTGCCATGCGCCAACAGATGTTCTGCCGTTGCGCCGCCCACCTTTCCTGTGATTCCCATTACTAAAAACATGTGTTTTCTCCTAATCTTGAGGGACAGAGCCGCCCAGTTGGTTCAACGGACGAGAGGCAGAAGGGCCCGGATACGGGCATCGCGCGCGTAGAGGCCGCCCCATGTCAGCGTGCCCAGAAGCAGGGAAATGATTTCCGGCGGCGACCCAAATTCACCGATGCGGACATGGGCGCAGATGGCGCCGCCCAGAAAGCCCGTCACTAGGATCGCGCCGAGGACGGCAGTGGCCGGGACGGCGTAAAGCATGGCACAGGCGAGGATGATCGGACCCACGACACGGGTCAGGTCGATCGCGAACCCGGTTTCCTGCAGCATGCCGGCGACCTGTGCCGGCGCAAAAAGCTGAATAGTGCCGTCTGCCACCAGAGCAACAACGACAGCCGCGCTCATGATCCGGCCGGCCCACAGGGCACGATGCAAGGTCATGGTTTCAGGCGCTTGATGCAGATTCATAGTTTCGGACATTTGGCGTCACCTGTCTTCGAGGCCTCCTACTTACTGTGTCTCTCGGATGTGATAAATGTCTGAGAAATGAACCAACTGTTCTCAATGAGATGAACAATGTGGAGGCCCGAAAATGCAGAAACTCGAGCCCATCCTCATTTTCCTGACGGTCGCGGAAATGGGGAGCTTTACCCGCGCGGCCGATAGTCTGGGCATTCAAAAGGGAAGAGCCTCAACGGCGGTCCGGAAGCTGGAAGAAGATGTCGGCGTCAGACTCCTGCACCGGACGACGCGCAGCGTGCAGTTGACGGAGGACGGACGCGCATTTCACGCCCGCGCACGCGATCTGCTGGCTGAGGTCGATGACCTGCACTCAATGTTCGCAAGCGACCGAGTGGCACTTCGCGGGCGTTTACGGGTCGATCTTCCGACCGAAGTGGCGCGCACGACGATCGTGCCGGCCTTGCCGCATTTCATGGCGACTCACCCCGAGTTGGAGCTGGAGCTGTCGAGTACGGATCGGCAAGTCGATCTGGTTCAAGAGGGGTTCGACTGTGTATTGCGGCTTGGACCCATAAGGGACGAGACACTGATTGCCCGCCCACTGGGCGAGTTACGCATGGTCAACGCCGCCAGTCCTGCCTACCTAGCGCGCTATGGAGTTCCTCAATCGCTAGAAGATCTCCAGCGTCAGGAACATCGGACAATTCATTTTTCGACGATGCTGGGCGCAAGACCCATTGGATGGGAATATCCGGACGGCCAGACCTACGCGACGCTTCAGTTGCCAGGTGCGCTACACGTCAACAGCGCGCAGACCTATGAAGCCGCTGCCCTCGCCGGCCTTGGCCTGATTCAGGCGCCACTCTTGGGGATCGGCCCATACTTACATAGCGGAGCGCTTGTGGAGATCATGCCCGATTTTCGTCGCCGGGCGCTCGCCGTGTCCCTCGTCGTAGCACATCGGAGCAATCTGTCGCGCCGAGTCCGCGCATTCATGAAATGGATCGAAGATGTGCTGACGCCTTATTTAGAATAGCGAAGCGCTTCATCCGCCGTGCCTTTCCAAAAGGACGCGGTATGCGAGAACTATCGACTACTATTGCTCCGGCAACATCACATAGTTCGCTTTGCTATCCTGCCTTACTCCGCAGTATCCCCCTCTCACTCCCACTCGATCGTCCCAGGCGGCTTGGACGTTACGTCGTAGACAACGCGGTTGATGCCTTTCACTTCGTTGATGATGCGCGTGGCGGCGGCGCCGAGGAAGGCCATGTCGTAGTGGTAGAAGTCGGCCGTCATGCCGTCGACCGAGGTCACGGCGCGCAGCGCGCAGACGAATTCATAGGTGCGGCCGTCGCCCATCACGCCGACGGTCTGCACCGGCAACAGCACGGCGAAGGCCTGCCAGATGGCGTCGTAGAGGCCGGCCTTGCGAATTTCGTCGAGATAGATGGCGTCGGCCTCGCGCAGGATCTCCAGCTTCTCGCGGGTAATGCCGCCCGGGCAGCGTATGGCAAGGCCGGGACCTGGGAAGGGATGGCGGCCGATGAAACTCTCGGGCAGGCCGAGCTCCTTGCCGAGCGCCCTCACCTCGTCCTTGAACAATTCGCGCAGCGGCTCGACCAGCTTCATGTTCATGCGCTCGGGCAGGCCGCCAACATTGTGGTGCGACTTGATCGTCACCGAAGGGCCGCCGGAGAAGGAGACGCTTTCGATGACATCCGGATAGAGCGTGCCTTGGGCCAGGAAATCGGCGCCGCCGAGCTTCTTCGCCTCTTCCTCGAACACCTCGATGAACAGCCGGCCGATGGTCTTGCGCTTCTTTTCCGGATCGGCCTCGCCTTCAAGCGCCGAGATGAAGCGGTCGGAGGCGTCGACCAAGATCAGCGGCAGATTGTAGTGCTGGCGGAACATCGCGACCACGCTTTGCGCCTCGTCCTTGCGCATCAGGCCATGGTCGACGAGGATGCAGGTGAGCTGGTCGCCGACCGCTTCGTGGATGAGGAGTGCGGCAACGGAAGAGTCAACGCCGCCCGACAGCGCGCAGATCACCTTGCCCTTGCCCACCTGCTTGCGGATCGCCTCGACCGCCTGCTCGCGATAAGCGGCCATGGTCCAACCCCGGCTGAGGCCAGCGATCCGGTGGACGAAATTGCTGAGCAGCTTCGCGCCATCCGGGGTGTGGACGACCTCGGGATGGAACTGCACCGCATAGAACTTGCGCGCCTCGTCGGCAATCGCGGCAAAGGGCGCGCCGGTGGAGGTGCCGACGATCTTGAACCCCGCCGGAATGGCGGTGACGCGGTCGCCATGACTCATCCAGACCTGATGACGCGTGCCCTTGGCCCAGATGCCGTCGAACAGCTCACAGTCGTCGTCGATCTCCAGGAAAGCCCGGCCGAACTCGCGGTGGTGGCCGGCCTCGACCTTGCCGCCGAGCTGGGCGCACATGGTCTGCTCGCCATAGCAGATGCCGAGCACCGGAATGCCGGACGAAAAGACCTCGTCGGGCGCACGGGGCGAGCCGATGTCGACGGTGGAATGCGGGCTGCCCGACAGGATGACAGCTTTCGGCCGGATGCGGCGGAAGCCCTCTGCGGCGGACTGGAACGGTACGATTTCGCAGTAGACCCCGGCCTCGCGCACGCGCCGCGCAATCAGCTGCGTGACCTGGCTGCCGAAGTCGATGATGAGAACGGTGTCGGGATGTGTCGTCATGGAGGGCCTTTAAAGAAAGAACCGATTCGGCGCAATGGTTGCGCGCTGCGGCTTTCGGTCCCTTCCAAAGCCCTTAAATAAGGCGGATCGCGCCGGACACAATCGCCTGCTCGAGCAGACCTATCGCCGCGGCCAGCTTCTCGTCGATGACGTGGAGATATTCGGTCCAGTCGCCGACATGCCTGAGATCGGCCGCGCCGTCGGAAATGCCGCGCAGGCCGACCAGCGGCACGCCGAACAGCTGGCAGGCGCGCAAGCAGGCAAAGGTCTCCATGTCGACCATGTCGGCGTCGATCGCGTCATAGGCGGCACCCGTGACGATCGCGCCGCCGGTGGACAGCGTCGCGCTTTTGATGCCGGGGATGAGGAGGGGCAACGGCACCGTCACCGGAAGATCGAGAAAGGGCGTCGCGCCCTTCTCGAAGCCGAGTGGCGAGGCGTCAATGTCGCGATAGCTCACCGACACGGCCTGGTAGATCTCGGCCTGCTCGAGCATGCGGCTTCCCGCGGAGCCCAGCGAGACGACGAGATCGGGCAGCGCGTCCTCGGCCTTAAGTGTCGCAAGCTCCGCGCCCAGCCGCACGCCGGCCTCGACGGGACCGACGCCGGTCATCAGCGGCGTGAACAGCTCTTTGAGGTGCGGCCCATATTCGGCCTCGGCGGCCATGACGAAGAGAACGGATTTTTCCCCCATCCGCGCAGCGCTTGCCATGAATCACCCCTCGATGCCGTCGCGGCCGACCACCGTCATCATGGTGCCGGTCATGGTGGCGATCAGCTTGGCCTCGCCGTCGGCGGCAAAGGCGTAGGCCTGGCCGTCGGCAACGATGATGGTGCGGCCGGGCTTGGTCACCGAGCCGCGGAACAGGAAGCGCTCGCCCCTGCCCGGCGCCAAAAGGTTGACCTTGAATTCGATGGTCAGCACGGTGGAATTCTGCGGCATCAGCGAGAATGCGGCATAGCCGCAGGCCGAGTCCAGCGCGGTCGAGATGACGCCGGCATGCAGGAAGCCGTGTTGCTGGGTGAGACCGGGAGCATAAGGCATCTCGATCTCGATGATCCCGGGCGTGACCAGCGTCAGCTCCGCGCCGATGGTGGCCATGGCTTTCTGGCGGGCAAAGGAAGTCCTGACGCGATCCTCATAGTCGGGAGCGGGTACGATCTTGGCTGCCATGGCCTAAGCCTCACTTTTTTGCTGGCGAAGCTTATTGCAGAGGCAGCCAAGACAGGCAATCTCTTATGTTGCAGCGCAGCAAAGCGGCGGCTGCCCTCAGGCCGCCCTGCGCAAGGCCTGGAAATAGAACCCGTCGGTGCCGCTGAGCGCCGGCGACAGCGAGATGCCGCCGGCGTCGGCGATGCGCGCGGCACCAGCATGGCCGGGGAAATGGCTGTTCCAAAGCTCTCGATGGTCGACCGGCGCAAAGTTGCCGTGGCGCTCGCGGAAAGCCGCGATCTGCTCGCCGTTCTCAGCATCGAAGACCGAACAGGTGATGTAGACGAGCAGCCCGCCGGGCTTCACGAAGGCCTGAGCCGTATCGAGGATCGCCTGCTGCTCGCCTTTGCGGGCGTCGAGCTGCCTCTCGGTCAACCGCCATTTGGCGTCGGGCCGTCGCCGCCAGGTGCCGCTGCCGGTGCAGGGCGCGTCGATCAGCACGATGTCCATGTGCGCGGTGAGCGGCGCGAGCTCTACGGGCCTGCTGACGACCTGAACATTGCGGCTGTGCGCGCGGCGGATGCGCTCGAAGATCGGCGCCAGCCGCACCTTCTCCGCGTCATGGGCAAACAGCTGCCCGCGATTGTCCATCTCGGCCGAGAGCGCCAGCGTCTTGCCGCCGGCGCCGGCGCAATAGTCAAGCACCTGCATGCCGGGTAGAGCGCCGGCTAGTGCTGCGGCAAGCTGCGAGCCCTCGTCCTGCACCTCGAACCAGCCTTTCTGGAAGGCGGGCTCGGCCTGCACGTTCGGATGCCTGCCGTCGCCGTCGATCGGCGGGATGCGGATGCCGTGCGGCGCGATCGCGGCAGGCGCTGCACCCGTGTCCTGGAGTTCGGCCAGCACCTTGCCGCGGTCGGACAGCAAGGTGTTGACCCTGAGGTCCAGCGGCGGACGCATGGCGAGCGCCGCGCCCTCCTCGACCCAACCTTCGCCATAGGCCTGTTCGAGCAGCGGCGCGCACCAGTCGGGGATATCGGCCCGCACGGCGTCGGGCGCATCGGCAAGCCTGCGGTTGGCCGCCGCCTTCAGCTCGGCGGCGCTGAGCAGCGGCGGCGCGAACTTGTCGCCGTCAAGCGCATCGTTCAGCGACTGCGCCGTCTGGCCCCATTCGAGCAGCAGCGCGCCGAAGCCGATGGCGCGCGGCGTGTCCTCGCCGAAGAGCCAGCCGGCCGAGCGCTTGCGACGCAGCGCGTCGTAGACGATGTTGCCGATCGCCGCCCGGTCGCCGCCGCCGGCAAAGCGGTGCGACAGGCCCCAGTCGCGCAAGGCATCGGCCACCGGCCGGTGCCGCCGGCCGATGTCTTCCAGCACTTCGATGGCCGCAGCCAGCCTTCCGCCCAATCTCATTCCTGCTTCCGTCTATCGTTGCTTTCAGTCCTGCTCTTAGAGCCTTTCCTGCTCCGATTGAAACAGTTCTGTTGCGTCGGGGCTAAAACGCCCTGTCCAATGCCATCCTCTCTACGACCTACGGAATGCTTTTTCGCAGCAGTCGGCCGTCGGCGGAAAACAAGAACAAATCAGTCGGAACATGAAAGTTCCCTAATGTTTTGACTAGCGCATACAAGCAATCCTGCTGGCTTAACCACTAGCTTTCCAAGTTTTGTTGTCGGGAATACTCTTTCGCCTGTGATTCGCGGCGCGGCAAACGCGATATGACGGATCCCTATGAGGAGAGGGCAATGAAGACTTATCTGGCAGAAGTTCTAGGCACGTTTTTGTTGGTGTTCATCGGCACGGCCTCCGTGGTCACGGGCGGTTTCGGCGGCGCGCTGCCGCTCGGCCAGGAAGGCATCGGCCTGGCGTTCGGCATCGGCCTGATCGCGGCGGCCTATGCGATCGGCCCGATCTCGGGCGCGCATCTCAATCCGGCGGTGACACTCGGCGTGTTCCTTGCGGGACGGATGCCGGCCAAGGATGTTGTCCCCTACTGGATCGCGCAGGTCATCGGGGCCATCATCGCATCGCTGGCGCTGTGGATCATCGTCACCGGCCAGGCCGGCGGCCACACCGGCGGCTTCGGCGCCAATGGCTGGGATGCGGCGAAATGGGGCACAAGCTCGGCCTTTCTGTGGGAGCTGATCGGCACCTTCACCTTCGTCACCGTGATCCTCGGCGTCACCAACGCCAAGCACACCACCGCCTTCGCCGGCCTGATCATCGGCCTGACGCTGGCGGCAATTCACTTCGCCATGATCCCGGTGACCGGCACCTCGGTCAATCCCGCGCGCTCGATCGGCCCAGCGCTGTTTTCGGGCGCCGCCGCGCTCGGCCAGCTCTGGCTCTTCATCGTCGCGCCGCTGATCGGCGGAGCGGTCGCCGGCATCGTCGCCAAGGCCGGCGTTTTCGAAAAAGATTGAGGTTTCGTTTTCTTGAAGCAATTCCCGGGCGGAAAACCGCTGTACACTTTTCCTGGAATTGCTTCGGCTTAACGAAAAGGCGCGGGTCGTGCCCGCGCCTTTTTACTTGGGAGGACGAAACCTTACTTCGAGGCGACCTCGAAACGGTCGAGGTTCATTACCTTCGTCCATGCCTTGACGAAGTCCTTGACGAACTTCGCCCTGGCGTCGGCCGAGCCGTAGACCTCGGCCAGCGCGCGCAGCTGCGAGTGCGAGCCGAAGATCAGGTCGGCGCGGGTGCCGGTCCACTTGACCGCCTTGGTCTTGCGGTCGCGGCCTTCATAGACCTGATCGGTGCCATCGGCCGGATCCCAGACCGTTCCCATGCTGAGCAGGTTGACGAAGAAGTCGTTGGTCAGCGTGCCCGGCCTGTCGGTGAAGACGCCATGCTTGGAGCCGCCATGATTGGCGCCGAGCACGCGCAGGCCGCCGACCAGCACTGTCATCTCGGGCGCCGTCAGGGTCAGGAGCTGCGCGCGGTCGACCATCATCGCCTCGACCGACATCGGCAGCTTGCCTCTGGCGTAGTTGCGGAAGCCGTCGGCGGTCGGTTCGAGCGAGGCAAAGGACTCGACGTCCGTCTGCTCCTGCGAGGCATCCATGCGGCCGGGCGTGAAGGGCACCTTCACCTCATGGCCGCCGTCCTTCGCGGCCTTTTCGACCGCGGCGACGCCGCCAAGCACGATGAGGTCGGCAAGCGAGACCTTCTTGTCGCCAGCCTGCGCCGCGTTGAACTCCTTCTGGATGGCTTCGAGCTTCGCCAGCACCTTGGACAACTGAGCCGGCTGGTTGACGTCCCAGTCCTTCTGCGGCTCAAGGCGGATGCGCGCGCCATTGGCGCCGCCGCGCTTGTCGGAGCCGCGGAAGGTCGAGGCCGAGGCCCAGGCGGTCGAGACCAGCTCGGACACCGAAAGGCCTGAGGCCAGGATCTTCGCCTTCAGCTCGGCGATATCCTGTTCGCTGACCAGCTCGTGGTCGATCGCCGGGACCGGATCCTGCCAGATCAGCTCCTCCTTCGGCACGAGAGGGCCGAGATAGCGCGCGACCGGCCCCATGTCGCGATGGGTCAGCTTGAACCAGGCGCGGGCGAAGGCGTCGGCGAACTCACCCGGATTCTGGTGGAAGCGGCGCGCGATCTTCTCGTAGGCCGGATCGAAGCGCAGCGAGAGGTCGGTGGTCAGCATGGCCGGCGCACGGCGCTTGGACGGGTCGTGCGCATCCGGCACCGTGCCTGCGCCGGCGCCGCCCTTCGGCGTCCACTGATTGGCGCCCGCCGGGCTCTTCGTCAGCTCCCATTCGTAGTTGAAGAGGTTGTCGAAGAAATTGTTGCTCCACTTGGTCGGCGTCTTGGTCCAGGTGACCTCGAGGCCCGAGGTGATGGCGTCGCCGGCAATGCCGGTGGCATATTTGCTCGACCAGCCGAGGCCCTGCGCCTCGACGCCGGCCGCCTCCGGCTCCGCGCCCACCAGCGAAGCGTCGCCGGCGCCGTGTGTCTTGCCGAAGGTGTGGCCGCCGGCGATCAGCGCCACGGTCTCCTCATCGTTCATCGCCATGCGGCGGAAGGTCTCGCGGATGTCGCGCGCGGCCGCAATCGGGTCCGGATTGCCGTTCGGACCTTCCGGGTTGACGTAGATCAGGCCCATCTGCACCGCGCCGAGATGGCCTTGCAGCTCGCGGTCGCCGGAATAGCGCTCATCGTCCAGCCACTTGGTCTCGGAGCCCCAGTTCACATCCTGCTCCGGCTCCCACACGTCGGCGCGGCCGCCGGCGAAGCCGAAGGTCTTGAAGCCCATCGATTCCAGCGCGACGTTGCCGGCCAGGATCATCAGGTCGGCCCAGGAGATCTTGCGGCCGTATTTCTGTTTGACCGGCCACAGAAGCCGGCGCGCCTTGTCGAGATTTGCGTTGTCCGGCCAGCTGTTGAGCGGGGCGAAGCGCTGCTGGCCGGCGCCGGCGCCGCCGCGGCCGTCGCCGATGCGATAGGTGCCGGCGCTGTGCCAGGCCATGCGGATGAACAGCGGCCCGTAATGGCCGAAATCGGCCGGCCACCAGTCCTGCGAATCCGTCATGACATGGTGCAGGTCCTTGATCACCGCATCGAGATCGAGGCTCTGGAATTCCCTGGCGTAGTCGAAGTCCTCGCCCATCGGGTCCGAGAGGTTCGACTGCTGGTGGAGAACGGCAAGGTCGAGCTGGTTCGGCCACCAGTCGCGATTGGTCCTGCCGGCGGATCCATGCGCCACGGGGCATTTGCCAGCGCTGTTGTCGTCGGTTTTCGCGTCCATCTTACTCTCCGATTTTGCCGTGGTTTGATTTTTCCGGGGCAGCTCACGGCCGCGCCAATCTGGAATGATTCCAGCCTAGGACGGCTTGACGATAAAGACAAATTGCCTTTCCTGTTTTTTCCGATAGGGTTTTCTTATGATCGGTCTCACCGTCCGGCAGATGCTTTATTTCGACGCGCTGGCGCAGACGCTGCATTTCGGCCGCGCCGCGAAGCTTGCCGGCGTCAGCCAGCCGGCGCTCTCCGCGCAGATCGCCGAGATGGAAGAGCGGCTGAGCTGCCTTCTGTTCGAACGCGGCGGCAAGACGGTGCGGATGACCGACGAGGCGCTTGTCCTGCAGCCGCGTATCGAACGCATCCTCGCCGACATACGTGACGTGGAGACGACGGCCCGGCGCGGCCGCCCTGCCATGGAGGGGCGTTTCCGACTTGGCATCATCCCGACGGTAGCGCCCTATCTCCTGCCGCGGGCCCTGCCGGAACTGAAAAAGCATTTCCCCGTGCTGCAGCTCGAGCTGCGCGAGGCGGTGACGGCATCGCTGGCCGAGGACAGCGCCTCGGGCCGGCTCGACGCTTTCATCGCCGCGCTGCCGCTCGACTATCCCGGGCTCGTCACCGAGGAGCTATTCCCGGACCGCTTCTTCCTGGCCGTGCCCGCCGGCGATCCGGCCTTCGCCTCGCCGCCCGTGCCGCCCGAAAGCCCAGCGTTGGAGCGGCTGATGCTGCTCGAGGAAGGCCACTGCCTGCGCGAACAGGCACTCGCGGTCTGCGGCAATGTGCGGCCGGTGGCGATGGCAAGTTACGGCGCGACCAGCCTGACGACGCTTCTCCAGATGGTGGCGCATGGGCTGGGGGTGACGCTGGTGCCGGAGATGGCGGCAAGTGCCGCCGGCGTCATGCCGGATCTCAAGATCGTGCCGTTCCAGGAACCGATGCCGCAGCGCATGATCTGCATGGCCTGGCGGCGAAACAAGGTGCGCCAGGACGAATGCATGGAACTGGCAAAGATCATCCGCGGACTGGATGGGGCGGTGCTGGGCGTGTGAGTTGGCGGTGCCGCCGGGGCGTGAGGTCGGCGCCGATCAAGGTTCAGCTATTCGGGATGGCGACCGATTTCCGGTGAGGTTGATCTGGAGCAAGTCGCTTCATACCAGCGCGTGCTACCTTTTCGTCTGAGTTTGCCGCAGCGGAGGAGTCCAATCTGGACCGAGCCTGCCATGAAGTCTCTGCGCGTCGTTGTTCGCCACTATGGCGGACCTGAAGTTCTGGAGATCGTGGAGGAAGACGCGCCCCAGCCGGGATCAGGTGAGCTGCGGGTGCGAACGATCGCCGCCGGCGTCTCCTTCGCAGAGCTATTGATGCGGGAGGGGATTCATCCGGAAAAGACGACCCTACCGTTCACGCCAGGATGGGACATTGTAGGCATCGTGGACAAGGCCGGAGACGGAGCGTCCCATGCGATGGTTGGTAAAATGGTTGCGGCACTGCCCATTCATGGTGGCTACGCCCAGTTCATCTGCCTGCCGGAAGATGAACTCACTCCGGTTCCAACTGGTGTTGATCCCGCCGAGGCAGTTAGC
The DNA here is from genome assembly GCF_033977205.1 of Mesorhizobium album. Taxonomy (NCBI): domain Bacteria; kingdom Pseudomonadati; phylum Pseudomonadota; class Alphaproteobacteria; order Hyphomicrobiales; family Phyllobacteriaceae; genus Mesorhizobium; species Mesorhizobium album. Next base: position 38,887 of record NZ_JAVIIW010000046.1, read on the forward strand.
CTCGTGCTGAACTACGTTACGGCCTATCAGATGATGCATCGCCTTGGGCATGCCTCACCGGGTCAAAGGGTCCTCATTCATGGCGCGGCCGGCGGAGTAGGCACGGCACTGCTGCAACTTGGCCGCCTGGCAGGTCTGGAGATGTATGGGACCGCCTCTCTTGCAACTCATCAGATTGTATCTGCTCTCGGGGCCACCCCGATCGACTACGAGCGGGCCGACTTCGTCAAAGAGATCCATCGCCTGACAAACGACGGCGTGGATGTCGTCTTCGACGGGGTCGGCGAAGCCAATGTCTGGCGTTCGTTTCGGGCTCTGAGGCCTGGCGGCCGCGTCATAGCCTATGGCTTCACTTCATTTCTGCAGAAGGGCCAACTGGCAGGGGGCTTACGCTATCGTCTTCGAGGGATATTGCGACCTGCGTGGTACGCGGTCCGCGCTTTCGTTTCACCAGGCCGACGACGCATACTCCCCTACAGCATACAATATTTGAAACGGTGGAAGCCCGCTTGGTTCCGCGAAGATCTCGGCGCCTTGCTCGAGTTGCTTCGCGACGGAAAGATCATGCCGATGGTGGCCGAGCGGATGCCATTGAGCGACGCTCGTCGCGCCCAGGAGCTGCTTGGTCAGGGAGGCGTCAAGGGCAAGCTCGTGCTGATCTGTAACTCCTGGCCTCCCAAAAAGGAATTGCCGAGCAAGAGCAGAGCCTTTGAAACGTGAAGGGCCTCCTCCGGCCTCGGCCTTGATGGTTTCAACGACGGCCTGTGGCTCTAAGCAGACACCCCCCTCACGCCGTCTTCTGCGCCACCAGCCCCAGTTCCTCCACCATCGCCTGGCGCATCAAGAACTTCTGCGGCTTGCCGGTCACGGTCATCGGCAGCTCAGTGCGGAAGCGGATGTAGCGCGGGACCTTGTAGTGAGCGATCTGGCCGGCGCAGAAGGCCTTGATCTCCTGCTCGGTCGCGATCTGGCCGGGCTTCAGCACGATCCATGCGCAGAGCTCCTCGCCATATTTGTCGTCGGGAATGCCGAAGACCTGCACTTCCTTGATCTTGGGATGGCTGTAGAGGAATTCCTCGACCTCGCGCGGATAGACGTTCTCGCCGCCGCGGATGACCATGTCCTTCACCCGGCCGACGATGTTGCAATAGCCCTCGGCGTCGATGGTGGCGAGGTCGCCGGTGTGCATCCAGCCGTCGGCGTCGACCGCCTCGCGGGTCTTCTCGGCGTCGTCCCAATAGCCCTTCATCACCGAATAGCCGCGCGTGCAGAGCTCGCCCGGGGCGCCGACTTCGACAGTGGCGCCGTCGGCGCCGATGGCCTTGACCTCGACATGGGGATGGATGCGGCCGACGGTGGAGACGCGCTTTTCCAGCGGATCGTCGACGCTGCTCTGGAAGGAGACCGGGCTGGTCTCGGTCATGCCGTAGGCGATGGTCACCTCAGACATGTTCATCAGCGACACCACCTTCTTCATCACCTCGATCGGGCATGGCGAGCCGGCCATGATGCCGGTGCGCAGGCTGGAAAGATCGAAGGTCGAGAAATCGGCGTGGTCCAACATGGCCACGAACATGGTCGGCACGCCATAGATGCCGGTGCAGCCTTCCTGCGCCACGGCCTTGAGCGTCGCGCCGGCATCGAAACCCTCGCCCGGGAAGACCATGGTCGCACCTTTGGTGACGCAGCCCATCGTCCCCATCGACATACCGAAGCAATGGTAGAGCGGCACAGGGATGCAAAGCCGATCGTCGACGGTGAGCCTGATCGCCGAAGTGACGAAATTGCCGTTGTTGACGATGTTCGCGTGGGTTAGTGTCGCGCCCTTCGGCGCGCCTGTTGTCCCGCTGGTGAACTGGATGTTGATGGCATCAGCGGGCTTCAGGCTTTCGGAAATGCGATCGAGGCTGTCATGTTCGTCGCGGCCGGCCATGGCGAGCACGTCGCCGAAATTGAACATGCCAGGCGAATTGTCGTCGCCCATGCGGATGACGATCCTCAGCGCCGGCAGCTTCTTCGCCTTGAGTGCGCCAGGCTCGGCCGTGGCAATCTCCGGCGCCAGTGTCTCGATCATGCCGAGATAGTCGGAGGTCTTGAAGCTGACGGCCGTGACCAGCGCCTTGCACTCGACCTTGTTCAACGCATATTCGAGCTCGGTCAGCCGATAGGCCGGGTTGATGTTGACCAGGATCAGGCCGATGCGCGCGGTGGCGAACTGGGTCACCACCCATTCCCAGCGGTTGGGCGACCAGATGCCGACGCGATCGCCCTTCTCCAGGCCGAGCGCCAGGAAGCCGGCGGCCAGCGCATCGACCGCATCCGACAACTCGCTCCAGGTGAAGCGCTTGTCCTGGCCGACGAAGACGGCGGCGTCGAGCGTGGCGTATCTGCTCACGGTGTCGGAAAACAGCTCCGGAATGGTCTTGTCGAGCAAGGGCACCGAGCGGTCGCCTGAGACATGCGCCCTGCCGTCCATCGGGGCAATGAAGGTGCCATGCGTTCCGCGCCCGCGCAGATTGGTGGCGTTCTTGAGCTCGTCGAGATTGATCGCCATCGCCGTCTCCTCCCGGGATGCGTCAGCCTATCAGCCGATGGCGGCGGTGGAAATCCGCCAAAGGTCCCCCTCAAGGGGAAGGGACTTTCGCGGCGATGTCCCGCAAGAGCGCCGAGTCGGCCGCGTCACGCGGCTTCTTCGAAGCGACGAGACAGGCCTGCGACTTCAGGATCGTGCCGTCGCCCAGCACCTTCAGGTGGTTGGCCCGCAGCGTCGAGCCGGTGGTGGTGATGTCGACGATGACATCGGCCAGCCCCGCCGCCGGCGCGCCCTCGGTGGCGCCGAGGCTTTCGACGATGCGGTAGACCTGGATGCCGTGCTTTTGCGAGAAGAACTGCTGCGTCAGCCGCCAGTATTTGGTGGCGATCCGCAAGCGCCTGCCGTGGCGCTGGCGGAAATCGGCGGCGACATCGTCGAGGTCGGTCATGGTCTCGACGTCGAGCCAGATGTCCGGCACGGCCACCACGACATCGGCATGGCCGAAGCCGAGGCTGGCGACGATCTCGGCGCGCGCTTCCCAGTCGGCGAGATTCTCGCGCAGCAGGTCCTCGCCGGTGATGCCGAGATCGACCGTGCCCTGGCCGATTTCGCCGGCGATCTCGGACGCGGAAAGGAAGGCCACCTCGACATTGTCGAGGCCGTCGATGCGGGCGCGGTATTTGCGGTCGTCCTGCGGCAGGGTGACCGCCAGGCCAGCCTTGGCCAGCACTTCCAGCGACTGTTCCTTGAGACGGCCCTTGGATGGGATTGCCAGCGTGATCATTTCGCGCCCTCCCGCAAGGCTTCGATGCGATCGAGCCAGACCGAGAAGCCGACGCCGGGGATCGGCTTCTTTGCACCGAGCAGCGTCAGCAGCCTGTCGTAGCGGCCGCCGCCGACCAGCGGGCGGTCGCCGCCGGCGGCCGCGATCTCGAAGACCAGGCCGGTGTAGTAATCGAGCGGACGGCCGAAGGCGGCGTCGTAGCGGATTTCCGCCATCGGCAGGCCATGCGCTTCGATCGCCTTGGCGCGGGCTGCGAAATTTTCGAGCGCGGCGCCCAACGACAGGCCGGCGTCCGCCGCGAATTTTTCCAGCGCTTGCGTTGCGCTACCGAGTGCAACGTCGATATCGAGAAAGCCCTTCAGCGCCGAGAAGGCCTCGTCTGACAGGCGCACGCTGCGCAGCTGCGCCTTCTCGATCAACCGCCGCGCTATGTCGGCCGGCGCGCGGCCCGACGAAGCGGACAGGCCAGCCTCCTCCATGCCGGCGGCGATGTGCGCGGCAAGACCCTCCGCGTCGCCGTCGAGCACCAACAGCGCCACCGGGCCGGAGAGCTGGCTGTTACGCGGCGGATTGGCGAGGTCGGCAAGCGCTGCCTCCAGCATCGGCGCCGAGCCGAAGGCGCGCGCAAGCCGCATGCGCCAGCCGCGCGGCAGGCCGAGCGCCGCCAGCACCGCCTCGAACACCGTCTGGTCGCCCAGCGTCACGGCGAGCGGCCGGCCCGGCAGCACCAGCGAGAGCAGCGCATGCGCGTCGGCCAGCGAGCGGGCGTCGGCCGCCGCCGTGTCGCGGTCGCCGAGATCCTCAATCCCGGCCTGGAAGAACTCGTTGCCGCCCTCGCGGCGCTGGCGGAACACCTCGCCGAGATAGGAGTAGCGGCGCGGCGTGCCGGCCTGGCTGGCGATGTGGTCGAGGCAGACCGGAATGGTGAATTCGGGCCGCAGGCACAGCGTCTTGCCGGTGTCGCTTTCGGTCAGGAAGATGCGGCGGCGCAGGTCCTCGCCGGCCATGTCGAGGAACGGATCGGCCGGCTGCAGCACGGCGACTTCGACGGCGTTCGTGTCGCGTTCGGCGAAGAGTTTTATGATGCCGGCGGCGATGGCGGGGTAGCGGGAGGTCATTCGGCACGCCCTTCCCTTCTCCCCTTGTGGGAGAAGGTGGATTGGCGCGAGGCGTCAAGACGGATGAGGGGTGCTGGAAGGAATGAGACGTTCCCTGGAATACCCCTCATCCGACCGAGCTTCGCTCGGCCACCTTCTCCCACAAGGGGAGAAGGGGAGGTTGGCGCTCTACTTGCCACGTGCCCGCTCCTCGGCCTGCGCCGCCAGGATCTTCGTCACCTCGGCGACCAGATCGCCTTCCGCCACCGTCACCTGCGCCGGGCGCGCGGCGCGCCATTCGACGTTGTCGGTGATCTCGGCCGACAGGCGCGCGCCTTCGATCAGGTCCTTGACCTGCACCTCGCCCTTGGAGCGCTCGTCGCCGCCCTGGATGACCGCGACCGGGCTGCCGCGGCGGTCGGCATATTTCAGCTGCGCCTTCATGCCGGCGCCGCCGAGATACATTTCGGAACGGATGCCGGCGGCGCGCAGGTCGGCGACCATCTTCTGGTAGCGGCCGAGACTTTCAATGTCCTTGTCCATCACCAGCACGACGATTGGGGCGACGACATCGGAGGTGTCGAGCTTGCCCAGGTTCTTCAGCGCCGTCATCAGCCGGGAGACGCCGATGGAGAAGCCGGTCGCCGGCACCGGTTCGCCGCGGAAGCGCGAGACCAGCCCGTCATAGCGGCCGCCGCCGCCGACCGAACCGAAGCGCACGATCTGGCCGTCCTCGTTGGGGATCTCGGCCAGCAGCTCGGCCTCGAAGACCGGACCGGTGTAGTATTCGAGGCCGCGCACGACGGATGTGTCGATGAGCACGCGGCCGCTGTAGCCGGCGGCATCAACCATGGCCGCGATCGCCGCCAATTCATCGACGCCTTCGCGCCCGGTGTCGGCGAAATAATCCAATGTCTTCAGCCAGCGGATCTGGGCCGCGTTCGGCGAGATGTCGGTGGCGGCTTCGAGCTTGCGCCATTCGCCAGCCGCCGCGCCGGGCTCGTAATTCATGAAATAGAGAACCGTCTCGATCGCTTTGCGCTCGAGGCCGGCGCCCTTGGTGAAGTCGCCACTTTCGTCCTTGCGGCCGGCGCCAAGCAATTGCGCGATGCCTTCGGGCCCGATCTTGTCCAGCTTGTCGATGGCGCGCAGCACGGTCAGTCGGCGCCCGGCATTGTGGTCGCCACCGAGGCCGATCGCCTCCAGAACGCCGTCGAGCACCTTACGGTTGTTGACGCGGATGATGTAGTCGCCGCGCTTGATGCCGAGCGCTTCCATGACATCGGCCATCATCATCGTCATTTCGGCATCCGCAGCCACCCCCGCAACACCGTTCGGCGTGCCGATCGTGTCGGCGTCGAACTGCATGAACTGGCGGAACCGGCCGGGGCCGGGCTTTTCGTTGCGGAACACCCAGCCGGAACGATAGCTGCGATAGGGCTTTGGCAGCTTGTCGTAGTTTTCGGCGACAAAACGCGCCGTCGGCGCGGTCAGGTCGTAGCGCAGCGACAGCCACTGGTCGTCGTCGTCCTGGAAGGAGAACACGCCCTCATTCGGCCGGTCCTGGTCGGGCAGGAATTTGCCGAGCGCGTCGGTGTATTCGATCATCGGCTGGTCGACAGGCTCGAAACCGTAAAGCTCATAGACGGAGCGGATGGTCGCCATCATCTTCTCGACGGCGCGGATGTCTTCGGCGCTGCGGTCGGCAAAACCGCGCGGCAGCCGCGCTTTCGTCTTTTCCGGTTTGTCGGCCATGGGGATAGGTCTTTTTCACTAAGTAAACGCTGACTTATTTCGAGCGGGCGTGTCCTAGACGATACAGCCTTGGGCGGCAAGGGTTAGCGCCCCTTCCCTTCTCTCCTGTGGGAGAAGGTGTCGCCGAAGGCGACGCATGAGGGGGGCTCCAGCTTGGCGCTGACGGCACTCCGGCCAACACCCCTCAACCGTCTCGGCGCTGCGCGCCGATCCACCTTCTTCCACAAGGGGAGAAGGGAAAAGCGTTCTACTTCGGCCTTTTGAACCTCTCCCTTTCCTTCTCCACCTCGGCTCGGCAGACGCAGCCTTCGAGATGGTCGTTGACCAGCCCCATCGCCTGCATGAAGGCGTAGACGGTGGTCGGGCCGACGAAGCTCCAGCCGCGCTTCTTCAGTTCCTTCGATATCCGGACCGAGACCGCCGTGGTCGGATTAGCGCGCAGATGCACGAGGTCGACGATCACCGGCCGCTCGTCGGGGCCTGGCTCGAACTTCCAAAACCATGCGGCAAGCGAGCCGGCCTCGTCGGCGAGCTCGCGGGCGCGCCTGGCATTGTTGATGGTCGAGACGATCTTGCCGCGATGGCGGATGATGCCGGCATTGCCGAGCAGCCGCTCGACATCCTGGTCGGTGAAGGCCGCCACCTTGTCGAAGTCGAAGCCAGCGAAGGCCTCGCGGAAATTGTCGCGCTTGCGCAGGATGGTGAGCCACGACAGGCCCGACTGGAAACCTTCCAGGCAGATCTTCTCGAACAGCCGGCGATCGTCGGCCACCGGCCGGCCCCATTCATGGTCGTGATAGTGCAGATAGTCGGGCAGGTTGCCGTGCCAGAAGCAACGCGCGATACCGTCGGGGCCGTCGAGCAGGCCGGCATTTTCTTGTCCCATCACCAGAAATCCGTTCGTTAATGCGCGCAAGCGTCGGTTTTACCGTGGCTTTACCAGATTCCTGAACCGGCCGGTAACCACACCAAAAAGTTTACTGACAAGTCGGCATTTTACGCATTCCGATTCATGTTTCGGTTGCCGCTCCGCGCCAAGGATCGCCACGCCGAGGGTCCCACCTTCGGATGAGTTCGACGATCAAGGTGCGTTCCCGATGAAGACTGCGTTCTCTTTACTGCTCGGCGCAGCCGCGGTGCTTGCCGCCGGCGCGACGACCTCCTTCGCCAATGACCGTTATGCCAACAGGCCGCCGGTGATGGTGAGCCCCGATCTCTCCGCACCCTGGGTGCTGCAGCTCGGCCATGCGCCGGGCATCGTGCGCCCGGCCCGCCAGCCAACGCAGCAGCCGCAGCGGCGGCTTTTCCAGGCGCAGCCCGACCAGCAGCGCACTGCGGCCGTGCAGCAGCCAGCCAGGCGCATGGTGATGCGGCCGCAGATCGACCCGATCTACCTGCCGCAGGAAGTCGCCTATGACGGCCCCCAGAAGCCAGGCACCATCGTCATCGATACCCACCAGAATTTCCTTTATCTGGTCGAGAAGAACGGCAAGGCGCGGCGTTACGGCGTCGGCACCGGCAAGCCCGGTTTCGAATGGTCGGGCACGCACAAGATCACCGACAAGAAGGTGTGGCCGGACTGGCGCCCGCCGGCGGCGATGATCGCCCGCGAAGCGGCCAAGGGCCGCTACCTGCCGACCTATCTTGCCGGCGGCATCGAGAACCCGCTCGGCGCGCGCGCGCTCTATCTCGGCACCACCGAATACCGCATCCACGGCACCAACCAGCCCTGGACGATCGGCGGCGCGGTGTCTTCCGGCTGCATCCGCATGCGCAACGAAGATGTTGTCGATCTTTACGAGCGCGTGAATGTCGGAGCCACGGTCGAGGTGATCTAAAGCATGTCTCCCGAAAGTGGGAACCGGTTTCGGGATAAAGACATGCGTAAAATCAAAAACCTAAAGCGCATGGAGCGAACCTGAAAGATCGCGACGCGCTTTAGGCAGCACTGAGTCGTTTTTGGCGTAGTGTTGCCCTCAAGCCATAGCGCGCTTTTGGGGGAGGTGCTTAGATTGACACCGAGTTAGCGGGGGACGGGCCGTGTGGGGATACGGCCAGTCACGAAAGGGCAGCGTGGGCAACCGCGCTGCCCTTTTTCGTTTCCGACAAGGTGCGACAAGGTCGTCCCCCGGGTGCGACACGAATCGTCACCAACTGCGGCAGGTCGCCCCGGAAGCATGGCATTTCGTTTTCGGTGCTGATTTCCAGGCCGTCTTCTGCTAATGCGGCGCACAATCTCCCAACACCGAGGGTTCAGCCATGTCCCGGTCCGACGACAGCCGCTATCTCAGGGGTGGTCCGGTCGCCCAGCGCATCATCGCTGCCGTGCGCGAGGACGCCACCATCGCCACCGCCGAAGGCTTTCCGCCGAAGCTGGTGTCGATCACCGTCGGCGATATTGCCGCGGTCGACGTCTATGTGCGCAACCAGCGCGCCAAGGCCGAGCTTGCCGGCATCGGCTTCGAGGAACGGCGCTTTGCCGCCGACATCACCGCGGGCGAGCTGGAAGCGGCGATCCACGGCCTCAATGCCGACCCGCGCGTCACCGGCATCATTATCCAGCGGCCGGTGCCTGCGCATATCCCGATCAAGACGCTGCAGGCGGCGGTGCATCCGCTGAAGGATGTCGAGGGCATGCATCCGGCCTCGATCGGCAACATCGTCTACAACCAGCTCGATCTCGCGCCCTGCACGGCAGCCGCTTCCGTTGAATTGCTCAAGGAGACCGGCCTCGATCTCAAAGGGCTCGAGGTGGTCGTGGTCGGCCATTCCGAGATCGTCGGCAAGCCGATCGCCTTCCTATTGATGAGCGAGGGCGCGACGGTGACGGTGTGCCACCACATGACGCGCTCGGTGGCGGCACATGCGCGGCGGGCAGACGCGCTGTTCGTCGCCGTCGGCAAGCCGCGGCTGATCAAGGCCGACATGGTAAAGCCGGGCGCCTGCGTCATCGACATCGGCATCAATGCGGAGATCGGCCCCGACGGCGAAAGCCGCATCGTCGGCGACGTCGACACCGAGAGCGTCAAGGAAGTCGCCTCCTGGATCACGCCGGTGCCGGGCGGCGTCGGCCCGCTCACGGTGGCGATCCTGCTCCGCAACACCATGGTGGCGCTCAATCGCCAGCGCGCGCTCTACCGCGCGACCTTCGGCGTGGCGGACACACTCGCGGCGGAATAGCTATTCGGCAGCGATCAAATCGCTTTCGGACACACCTTCCGGCTTCGGGCCGCCATAGGCCCAGTCGAGCAGTTTTATCGTGTGCACCACGGGCAGCTTCGCTGCGGACGCGATCTGGCTGATGCAGCCGATATTGCCGGTGGCGACAACTGAAGCGCCGGTCGCCTCGATATTCCTGACCTTGCGGTCGCGCAGTCTTGCCGAAATCTCGGACTGCAGGATGTTGTAGGTGCCGGCCGAACCGCAGCAAAGATGCCCTTCGCGCGGCTCGCGCACGACGAAGCCTGCCTTGGTGAGAAGCTCCCTCGGCTGGCGCGTGATCTTCTGGCCGTGCTGCATCGAGCAGGCCGAATGATAGGCGACGATCGTGCCCGGCTTGCGCACCGGCTCGGGCAGGTCGAGGCCAGCCAGATATTCGGTGATGTCCTTGGACAGCGCCGAGACGCGTGCGGCTTTTTCGGCGTAAACCGGATCGAGGCGCAGCATGAAGCCATAGTCCTTGATCGTCGTGCCGCAGCCGGATGCGGTGATGATGATGGCGTCGAGCCCGCCCTGCTCGATCGCGCGCGTCCAGGCGTCGACATTCCGCCTGGCTGATACAAGCGCTGCTTCCGCGCGGCCCATGTGATGGACGAGCGCGCCGCAGCAGCCTTCGCCCTCCGGCACCACGGCCTCGACGCCGAGCCTTGTCAGCAGCGAGATGGTCGCCTCGTTGATGGCCGGATCGAGCACCGACTGCGCGCAGCCGGTGAGGATGGCGACGCGGCCGCGTTTCGCGCCCTGGCCGGCATGCACGCCGGGCGTGGCCATCGGCGATGCCGGCGGGATCGATGAGGGCGCAAGCTTGAGCATCGCGGCGACCGGCTTCAGCGCCGGCAACTTCTCGAACAGGCCGATGAACGGCCTGCCGAGCCCGGCCAGTTTCAGCGCAGCACGGAAACGGCCCGGGTAAGGCAGCACGAAAGCCAGCATGGCGCGCGTCAGCCGGTCGAGCGGCGGGCGCTTATAGGTCGCCTCGATATGGGCGCGGGCATGATCGACCAGGTGCATGTAGTTCACGCCCGAGGGGCACGTCGTCATGCAGGCGAGGCAGGACAGGCAGCGGTCGATATGGGTGACGATCTCCTTGTCAGCCGGCCGGCCGTTCTCCAGCATGTCCTTGATGAGATAGATGCGGCCGCGCGGTGAATCGAGCTCGTTGCCTAATGTCACATAGGTCGGACAGGTGGCGGTGCAGAAGCCGCAATGCACGCATTTGCGCAGGATCTTTTCCGATTCCGCGACATGCGGATCGGCAAGCTGGGCAAGGGAGAAATTGGTCTGCACGCAAAAATCCTTACTGTCCCAGAAGCCAGCTTTGCGGGTTCCTGACCGGCTCGCCGCGCTGCAGCGCCTGCAGGCCGAGAATGCAGCGGACGATGAACCAGACGGCAACCGCAAACATCAGCAGAAAGCCGATCGCGAGCATCATCAGGACCACCGAGATCAGCGCGTAGAGAAGGCCGATCCAGAAAGTCCTGATCAGGAATGTGTAGTGGCTTTCGACAAAGCCACCCGCCTTGCCGCGATTGATGTAGGCAAGCACGACTCCGATAATGCCGGTGACGCCGATGACAAGGCTGGTGAGATAAAGAATGTAGATGACCAGCGCATTGGTCTGACCCGGCTCAAGCCAGCGGTCGGTCTGGCGCGATCCGGTGTCCTGGCCTGGATTGGTATTGCTCATGGTGCTGCTCCCTCCGTCGAACGAGGAAGAGTAGCAGAGCTGGAGCCCGGCGCCATGCGGCCGGGGTTGAGAATGTGCTTCGGATCGAACTCGGCCTTGAGTCTGGCCGACAGTCCTGCCAGATGCGGCGGCTGCGGCTCGAACACCGGCAAAGCTGCGCGATGCGAGGCGGAGGCGCGCACCAGCGTGGCATGGCCGCCGCCATGTGTCTGGATCAGTCCGCGCAGCTGCTCCGCCTCGGGGTCGTCCTCGCGCATCGCGAGCCACACCAGTCCACCCTGCCAGTCGTAGAAAGCGTCGACCGCGGCCTGCATGCGCAGCGCCATCACCATGTGGTGCGCCTCAGACGGCGGCATCGAGACGCGCCAGACCGGCCTCGCACCACTATCGGCGAAGGGCACGCAATCGCGAATGTCGCGCCAGATCGTTTTCGAGGCATCGCCCGCGATCTCTTGCAGCGGGCCGGCCTTGCCGAGCAGGTTCCGCAGTGCCTCGATGCGGTAGACGACCGACGGCCCAAAGCCCTCGACGCGCAGCAGCGTGGCGGCGTCGCTGCCGAGATGGCCGGCGGCGACGCGCGCGGCGATCCGCTCCGGCAGGTGCGCGGCGCTCGAGACCTCGGCGCTGGAGCCCAGCGCCAGCGCCATGGCGGCGACGGCGGCATCGTCGAGCAGGCCGCGGATGGCCAGCGTCACCTCGGTCTCGGCCGCGGGCAGGACCTTGAAGGTGACGTCGGTCAGCACGGCGAGCGTGCCCCAACTCCCCGCCATCAGCTTCGAGAGATCGTAGCCGGTGACGTTCTTGACGACGCGGCCGCCCGACTTGAAGGCCTCGCCGCGGCCGGAGACGGCAGCGATGCCAAGGATGTGGTCGCGCGCGGCGCCTGCTTTCAGGCGTCGCGGGCCGGACAGGTTCGAAGCCAGCACGCCGCCGAGCGTGCCTTTGCCCGGCGCGCCGCCGAGCAGCGGGCCGTAATCGATCGGCTCGAAGGCGAGTTGCTGGCCGCTTTCGGCAAGCAGCGCCTCTATCTCGGCGAGCGGCGTGCCGGCCTTGGCCGAGAGCACTAGTTCGGCCGGCTCGTAAAGAGTGACGCCAGAGAGTTTCGAGAGATCGAGCGCATGCCCGGTCTGCAGCGGACGGCCGATTCCGCGCTTGGAGCCGTGGCCGAGGATCTCAAGCGGTGATTCTTCTGCCGCCGCCCATTGGATGGTGGAGAGGACTTCGGCAGGTGAGGAGGGGATGAAGGTGGTCATGGGTGAGCCTGTTTCCTCGCCCCCGCGAAGCGGGGGAAAGAACGTAGGTCGCGTTCCTTCACACGCCCCTCTGTCCTGCCGGACATCTCCCCCGCAAGGGGGGAGATTGGCAGTTTCGGCGCCCCGCCTTCCCACCAACATTGGAGATTGGCGAAATCCGACGCGACATCCGATCTCCCCCCTTGCGGGGGAGATGTCCGGCAGGACAGAGGGGGGTGTTCAAGCGCCAGGGTATCCACTCAAAACCTCGGAATGTCCGGAAACGCCATCTGCCCGCGATGCACATGCATGCGGCCGAGCTCGGCGCAGCGGCGCAGTTGCGGGAAGACCTTGCCGGGGTTGAGCAGATGGTTGGGATCGAAGGCGCATTTGACACGCATCTGCTGGTCGAGGTCGATCTGGTTGAACATTTCGGGCATCAGGTCGCGCTTCTCGACGCCTACGCCATGCTCGCCGGTCAACACGCCACCAACCTCGACGCAAAGGCGCAGGATGTCGGCGCCGAAGCTTTCGGCCTTGTCGAGTTCGCCCGGCACATTGGCGTCGTAGAGGATCAGCGGGTGCAGGTTGCCGTCTCCGGCATGGAAGACGTTGGCGACGGCGAGCCCGTATTTCTCGGAAAGGTCGCGCATGCCGGCCAGCACCCTCGGCAGCTCCTTGCGCGGTATGGTGCCGTCCATGCAGTAGTAGTCGGGCGAGATGCGGCCGACCGCCGGGAAGGCCGCCTTACGCCCCGCCCAGAAGCTCAGGCGCTCCTGTTCCGACTGCGAGATGCGGCAGGTGGTTGAGCCGTTGCGGTGGGCGATGGCCTCGACGAGGCCGATCAGGTGGTCGACCTCGACGCTCGGCCCGTCGAGCTCGACGATCAGCAGCTCCTCGACATCGAGCGGATAGCCGGCATGGACGAAATCCTCGGCCGCATGGATCGCCGGGCGATCCATCATCTCCATGCCGCCCGGGATGATGCCGGCGCCGATGATGTCGGCAACGCACTGGCCGCCCTGCTCGCTGGTCGGGAAGCCGATCAAGAGCGCCCGCGCCGTCTCCGGCTTCTTCAGGATGCGCACCGTGACCTCGGTGACGACGCCGAGCAGGCCTTCGGAGCCGGTCATGACGCCGAGCAGGTCGTAGCCCTCCTGGTCGAGATGGCTGCCGCCGAGCCGCACTACCTCGCCATTCATCAGCACCATCTCGATGCCCAGCACATTGTTGGCGGTGAGCCCGTATTTCAGGCAGTGCACGCCGCCCGAATTCTCCGCGACGTTGCCGCCGATCGAGCAGGCGATCTGGGAGGATGGATCGGGGGCGTAGTAGAAGCCCTCCTGCTCGACGGCGTTGGTGATGCCGAGATTGGTGACGCCCGGCTGGGCGACGACGATGCGGTTGGGATAGTCGATTTGAAGGATGCGGTTGAAGCGGCTCATCACCAGAAGCACCGCATCCTCGAGCGGCAGCGCGCCGCCCGAAAGCGAGGTGCCGGAGCCGCGCGGCACGACGCGGATGCTGCGCTCATTGCAGTATTTCAAGATGCGCGACACCTGCGCCACCGTTTCCGGCAGCACGACGACCAGCGGCAATTGCCGGTAGGCGGTCAGGCCGTCGGTTTCGAAGGCGCGCATCTCGTTGGCCGTGTCGACGACGCCCTCGCCCGGCACGATGATGCGCATGTCGGCGACGATCTCGGCGCGCCGGCTAAGCGTCTCGGCATCTGGCTTGGGCATGGCAAGGCCGGACATGGGCAGCCTCATCTGGCTTGACTGGTCAAAATCTTTTACCAGTGAAGCGTGGTTGTTGCAAACCCTGCTTTGGTCGGGATTGGGCATCGACCATATGTACGTGCTTCCGCAGCGGCAATCTGCCGCTGCACATCAATCGCTTTTGAAGAGCTTCGCGGACTACTCGCCCGGATGCTTGGCCGGCTCGGAGTGCATGCGCCGCACCCGGCGCACGCCCCACCAGACGAGCAGCACGGCCACCGGCACGGAGGCCGCGGTGACGACTTCCGGCGCGAAGGCGTGGCCGAAGACCGAAACGCCCTTGGCGACATAGCCGATCAAGCCGACAACGTAATAGGAGACGGCGGCAACGGAGAGGCCTTCGACAGTCTGCTGCAGGCGCAGTTGCAGCCGGGCGCGGTTGTTCATCGAGGCCAGCAGATCGCGGTTCTGCTTCTCGACGTCGACATCGACCCAGGTGCGCAGCAACGTGGTGGTACGGGTAAGTTTTCGCGAAAGATTGGCCTGGCGCTCCTCGACCGAGCGGCACGTGCGCATGGCCGGCGCCATGCGTCGCTGCAGGAAGCCCGCCCAGGTGTCGTAGCCTTGCACCGGCTCCTCCTCCAGCGCCCCCAGCCTCTCGGTGACGATGCCGTCATAGGCGCGGCTGGCGCCGAAACGGTAAAGGCTGGACGCCGCGTCCGCCTCCAGTTCGGCGGCAAGTTCGGTGAGGTCGGCAAGCAGCGTCTGGCTGTCGCGGGTCTCGGCCGCCTTCATTTCCAGCGTGGTCTGCGCCAGCCGGTCCTCGATGCGGCGGGCGCGGCCGGACAGTGTCAGCGCCAGCGGCAGACCAAGCATGGCAAGCGTCCGGTAGGTCTCGATGTCGATCAGCCGCTGCGACAGCGCGCCGGTGCTGGCAGGCGTCAGGCCGCGGTCGAGCACCAGCATGCGAGTCAGCCCGTCGCCGTCCTGGCGGAAGTCGGTGATGATGGCCGCGGCGCCGCGCTCGACCAGCGAATAACAGAGGCTGGTCGGATCGAAGCCGGCGATCAGCTTCTCGCTTGCCTGCGTCCATTTGCGGATCTCGAGCCGGATGCCGGAAATCACCGTTCCCGGCGGCGAGAAGCCGTTGCCGAACGGCGAATCCTCCTGACCACGGCCGCTTTCGGCGAGCGGTCCTTCCCAGAGGTAGGTGGAGAACTCGGTGTGCCTCTCCCAGCGCAAGCTGCCCTTGCCCCATTTCATGGCATGGTGGCGGGCATGGCGTTCGGGCGCAGCGATGCCCAAGCGCCGCGACAGGTCCGACAGCACGGCATGGTCGACAGACGAGCCGCCTTCGGTCATGAAGGAGAGCTGGATGAGCACGCGTGGCTTCTCGACCAGCGGATGCGGACGGGCATGCACCTCGCCCAGCGCGCTGGGCCGGCCCTCATGCGCCGGAAAGCCCATGACGCTCCCCTGGGCGCGCGGCTGAAATTCGAGATTGGACGTTTCGTCCGACACGGCTGGCCCCCTGGTTTCGACCGTTCGTGCAACACCAGTCCTCTTGCGGCAATCGGCAATGCACGTAAACAGCAAATTTTTCGCAGGCACGGATGGGAAGGCACCACGCCGGAACCGATGCGATCCGGCAAATTGGATAAATAATTTGACCAGTTGGCGACAGACGCTTTAATCTGCGCGACATTCATTCTGTTCCCAGGCGTCTCTCCGTTGAGCGATATCTTCTCCAGGATCGAGCATTCGCGCACCGCCGACGAGGTGGTGCAGCAGATCGAGAGCCTGATCCTCGAAGGCGTGCTGCGCACCGGCGACCGGCTGCCTGGCGAGCGCGAGCTGGCGCGCCAGTTCGAGGTGTCGCGGCCGATCCTGCGCGATGCGCTGAAAGCGCTGGAGGCGCGCGGGCTGCTGACCACCAGACCGGGCGGCGGCACCCATGTCGCCGACGTCATCGGCCAGCTTTTCACCAAGCCGGTGACGGATCTCATCTCCACGCATCGCAAGGCAGTGACCGACTATCTGGAGTACCGGCGCGAGATCGAAGGGGTGGCCGCCGAATATGCGGCGCGGCGCGCGACGCCGGAGGATCTCGCGCTGCTCGACCGCATCATGGCGCGCATGGACGAAGCGCACCGGACCGGCGACTTCGACGACGAGGCGGAGATCGACGTCGAGTTTCATCACGCCGTCTGCGAGTGCGCGCATAACATCATCCTGTTGCACACGCTGCGCTCCTGCTACCGGCTGCTCTCCGAGGGCGTGTTCCAGAACCGGCTTCTGGTGTTCACCGTGCCCGGCGCGCGCGAGGCGCTGCTTGAGCAGCACCGGGCGATCCATGCCGCGATCAAGGCGGCGGATCCGATCGCGGCGCGGAAGGCCGCGATGGACCACATCACCTATGTCGAGCGCTCCATGGCGGAAGCTGAGCGCAGCGGCGACTGGCAGCGCGTGTCGAGGCTGAGGCTGAGACAACGCTCTGAAGCCGGCGACGCCGAACCCACACGCAAACGCTCCTAAGCACTGATCAAGCGGGGACCATCATGAGCGAAATCCTGACTATCGCCGATCTCAAGGACCTGGCGCGCCGCAAGGTGCCGAAGATGTTCTTCGACTATGCCGATTCCGGCGCCTGGACCGAGAGCACCTACCGCGCCAACGAAGAGGACTTCGGCAAGATAAAGTTCCGCCAGCGCGTGCTGGTCGACATGAGCAACCGCTCGCTGGAATCGACCATGATCGGCCAGAAGGTGGCGATGCCGGTGGCGCTGGCCCCAACCGGGCTGACCGGCATGCAGCATGCCGACGGCGAGATGCTGGCGGCGCAGGCGGCGGAAGCGTTCGGCGTGCCGTTCACGCTGTCGACGATGAGCATCTGCTCGATCGAGGATGTCGCCTCGGTAACGAAGAACCCGTTCTGGTTCCAGCTCTATGTGATGCGCGACAAGGATTTCGTCTTCAACCTGATCGACAGGGCGAAGGCGGCGAAATGCTCGGCGCTGGTGCTCACGCTCGACCTACAGATCCTGGGCCAGCGCCACAAGGATATCCGCAACGGGCTGTCGGCGCCGCCGAAGCTGACGCTGAAGAACATGCTGGACATGGCCATCCGCCCGCGCTGGTGCATGGGCATGGCCGGCACCCAGCGCCGAACCTTCCGTAACATCGTCGGCCATGCCAAAGGGGTGGGAGACCTTTCCTCGCTGTCGTCCTGGACGTCGGAACAGTTCGATCCGCAGCTTTCCTGGAAGGATGTCGCCTGGATCAAGGAGCGCTGGGGCGGCAAGCTGATCCTGAAAGGCATCCTCGACAAAGAGGACGCGCTGAAGGCGGCCGAGACCGGCGCGGACGCGATCGTCGTCTCCAACCATGGCGGGCGGCAACTCGACGGCGCCGCCTCCTCGATCTCGGTGCTGGAGGAGATCGCCGATACGGTCGGCGACAGGATCGAGGTTCACATGGACGGCGGCATCCGCTCGGGCCAGGACGTGCTCAAGGCGCTCTGCCTCGGCGCCAAGGGCACCTATATCGGCCGGCCCTTCCTCTACGGCCTCGGCGCCATGGGCAAGGAGGGCGTCACCAAGGCGCTCGAAATCATCTACAAGGAGATGGACATCACGCTTGCGCTATGCGGCAAGCGCCTGGTGACCGACGTGAGCAAAGACCTGCTTCGGCGCTAAACCCGTGTCGCACGATCGTGTTCAGGTCCTTGTTTTTGCCCATGTTACAAAATCGCTGCGCACCCTTGGGCGACATGCGCTAGTACCTCTGCACAGAGGATTTGACGGTTTCGATGGGTTGTAGCCTGGGTAGGCTGTCGGGTTCGACGAGCAGTTCGATGCTGCGCGCGAGGCCCGGTTGCTTGCG
>NZ_JAVIIW010000047.1:0-55588 GCF_033977205.1 Mesorhizobium album
CAGCGGTCATCGCACTCGACCGCACCAAAGGCCGAATACATGACCGCTCCAGACTGACGCCGTCGCCGCTATTTTGCCTCTTGCCCAAGAGGGGCCGTCCATACATGACGAAGCAGAAAAAAATGCCCGGTCCTGGAGGGGAACCGGGCAATGTGCAGGCAGGCCGGCGGGGAACCGGCAGGGAGTGTGGGAGCCTGCATGAAGCTTGGTCGCGCCGGGCCTTCAAAAGGTTCAAGGTGACCGAAAGCACCGAAGCCGATCAGGCGACCTTGCGGGCGAGATCCTCGATTGAATCGGCGCGCTCTTCTGCAATCGCGCGCAGCTTCACCGTCGGATCGCGGCCGAAAGGCACGGCAACGGCGACGTGGAGGTCGGCGCGGGTCAAGCCGATATCGGCAAGCTCGGCGTCCGACATCTCGCCGAGGCGATAGAAGGCGCGGCGGTTTTTCCAGGCGCGATAGGTGTCGGCGACTGCATTGAGCACGCGCGTCGCAACGGCCGGACGCGTGGTGATGCGCGGGGTCTCGGAGGCGAATTCGATCGTGGTCATGTCAGTCTCTCCTTCAGGAGTCGAGCGGACGAAACCGGGCGATCGGCGCCTGGGAGGAGCGCCGTTCCGGTTTCCATTCACATGCTTTCATGTGGACGATGCGAATGTGCCATGACGTGATTGATTAATCCAACGAATGTTTTTAATCTGTAGCATCAACATCAATGATAGGTTGGACCGATGAAAGCGCCGCTCGATCTCGATCAGTTGCAGACCTTTATCTCGATCGCCGACACCGGCAGCTTCACCCGCGCTGCCGAAGAGGTGCACCGGACACAATCGGCGGTGTCGATGCAGATGCGCCGGCTGGAGGAGCGGATCGGCAAGCCGCTGTTCGAAAAGGACGGCCGCACCAACAAGCTGACCGAGGAAGGCGACAGGCTGCTTTCCTATGCGAGGCGGCTGATCTACCTCAACCGCGAGACGCTCGCGGCCTTCGACGACCAGCGGCTCGAAGGCACGATCCGCATCGGCACGCCGGACGACTATGCCGACCGCTTCCTGCCGGAGATCATGGCGCGCTTCTCGCGCTCCAATCCGCGCGTGGAGCTGACCGTCATCTGCGAGCCGACGCCGGGGCTGGTCGAACACATCAAGCGCGGCAATCTCGACCTCGCGCTGGTAACGCACAACGACACGCGCGGCCAGTCCGAAGTGGTGCGGCGCGAGCCCTTGCTCTGGGTCACCTCGGCCAATCATGCCACGCATGAGCAGGAGATCCTGCCGATGGCGTTCGGCCGACCGAACTGCATCTGGCGGCGCGCCGCCGTCGACGTGCTCGACCGGCAGAACCGCGAATACCGCGTGCTGTTCTCCAGTTTCTCGGCCACCGTGATCACGGCCGCGGTGCTTTCGGGTCTCGCCATCTCGGTGCTGCCCGAATGTGCGCTCAGGCCCGGCATGCGCGTGCTCGGCGAAGCCGACGGCTTCGGCACGCTGCCGGATTGCCGCATCGGCATCATGCGCGGCCAGACCTCGCAGCCGGAGATCGTCGATGCGCTCGCCCGCCACATCGCCGAAAGCCTCGACAACATTTCCGTGCCGGTCGGCGAGGAGGCGGGAAGCTTCGATTTCGCCGCCCTTGCCTTCGCCAAGATGAAGCGGACCAAGCCCAGCCAGATCCTGCCCGGCTGGTAGGGTCAGGCACGCGCGGCGGAGCGCTCCGGAACGCTGGAAGACAGGCCAGGCAGCGCAAGCAACTGGCCGGGCTCCAACGGCGGCGACAGGAGATAGCCCTGCAACTGGTGGCAGCCCATGCTGACGAGCAGGGCTTTCTGTTCGTCGGTCTCGACGCCTTCGGCCGTCACCTCGACCTTCAGCGCCAGCGCAAGCTCGATCAGCGCCTTGGCGATCGCCGCCGCGCTTTTGTCCTCGTCGAGCAGGCGGATGAAGGAGCGATCGATTTTCAACTTGTCGATGGCATGGCGGCGCAGATAGCTCAGCGACGAATAGCCGGTGCCGAAATCGTCGAGCACGATGCGGATGCCAGATTTGCGCAGGGCGGCGATGACCGAATTGATCGTATCGTTGTGCTCGAGAAGGACGCTTTCGGTGGTCTCGAGCTGCAGGCGGGCCGGGTCAAGTCCGGTTTCGCTCAGGATCGCCGCGACCTGACCGGCAAAGCCCGCATCGCGCAACTGCAGCGGCGAGATGTTGACGGCGATCCAGGGCAGCTCGGTCCCGACGGCGAAACGGCACGCTTCCGTCAGCGCCCATTTGCCCAGATCGCCGATCAGGCCGCGCTCTTCGGCGATGGCGATGAACTGCGCCGCCGGCAGTGCGCTATGCACCTCGTGCCCCCAGCGGATCAGGGCTTCGGCACCGAGAATCCGCCGGCCGTCGATCGAGAAGACGGGCTGGTAGGCGAGCTTTATGCCGTCGCCCCCGGTCAGCGCCTTGCGCAGTTCGGCCTCGACCTTGCGCTTGCGCAGCAAGAGGTCGTCCATGTCGCCGGCGAAGACCTGATAGCGGCCGCGGCCGTTTTTCTTGGCCTCGTAAAGCGCGATGTCGGCCTTGCGCAGCAGGTCGTCGGCATCGGTGTCCGGCCCGGTCGACAGCGCGATGCCGATGCTGGCGCCGACAAAGACCTGGTCGTCGATCAGCTTGAACGGCTCGTGCAGCTTCTGCAGAAGCCTGTCGGCGATATCCTCCGCGCTTCTGACATCTCGAACGTCAAGCAGGATGATGGCGAATTCGTCGCCGCCGAGCCGCGCCACGGTGTCGACCTCGCGAATGGTGTGCCGGAGCCTCGCAGCCGTCTGCCTGACGAGCTCGTCGCCGGCCGGATGGCCGAGCGTGTCGTTGACATGCTTGAACCGGTCGAGGTCGAGGTAGAGCAGCGCCACCCTCGCCGCGTCATGGCCGGTGAACAGCAGCATGCGCCGCAAGCGGTCCTCGAACAAAGCGCGGTTGGGCAGCCCGGTGAGCGTATCGTGGAAAGCGAGATATTGCGCCTCGTCCTGGCTGGTCTGCAGCGCCGACGAGGCGCGGCGCAGGCGGCGCAGCAGGAACGCCAGAACGCCAGCCCCCACGAGCAGCGCGGCGGCAAGCGCCGGCGCCATCTTGCGCAGCAGGGTGAGCCCGGGCCGCTCCTGGTTCCAGCCGACATAGCCGAGGATGACGCCGCGGGAATCGACCAGCGGAACCGCCGCAGCGCCGACCGGTTGCGACAGCGGCACAAGGCGCGCGCCGTCGAGCAGGTATTTTTCGGCGATCCTGCCAATGACCGCGTCGTTGATGAACTCCACCGACACATGCAGATATTCGGTCCCGGGCGCCTGGGTGAGCCGGTTGGTGCTCGGCACCAGTGGCATGACGCTCAGGATCGCCGGATTGCCGCCGAACGACACGAGATCCTCCGCGACCATCTTGGCCGGCTGGCCGGAAGCATCGTTTGTCGGCGGCTGGGCGAGCATGGCGCGCAGCTTCCCAATGGTGGGCGCCATCACCGGCTCGTCCTCGCCATAGGCGGACAGATCGACCACCTTGCCTTCCCGCATGGCATGGATCGGGTGGTCGGCGGCGTCGAGTATGTAGACCCGGTCATGGCCGTAGTAGGAATACATCCAGACGCTGAGATTGTCGGCTATCCAGGTCTGGTTGTCCGCTTTCACGTTGGTGACGGATTCGTCCCAGACGGAAACGCTTTCCTGCTCCCGCACCAGTGACGCGATCTTGTCCTTCAGGCCATCGGCGATGAATATCTTTTGGCGTTCGAGCGAGGCATTGTCGGCCTGGGCTGCCGCGTAGACGCTGAAGCCGGCGACCATGGCCAACGCCAAAGCGGCGAGCGTCAGCACGGTCAGCGTGACCTGATGCGTCAACGGGGCGCTGTTCGGGCGTGGGCTCATGCGTTCCGGCCGGCTGTGTCGGGGCAGTCAAAGCAAATCCGGCTTAAGATCGCGTTATAATATTAGCGAGGATTGCGCCCTGCCTTGACGCAGCCCAATAAGCGTTCCCCAATCATGCGATGAGTGAAGCAGCAACCGAATCACGCAGCAACGCCACCGAATATACGGTGAGCGAGATTTCCGGCGCGCTCAAGCGCACGGTCGAGGACGCCTTCGGCAATGTGCGGGTGCGCGGAGAGATTTCCGGCTATCGCGGCCCGCATTCCTCCGGGCATGCCTATTTCGCGCTGAAGGACGACCGCGCGCGGCTCGACGCCGTGGTCTGGAAGACCACGATGGCGCGGCTGAAATTCCGCCCCGAGGAAGGGATGGAAGTGATCGCCAGCGGCCGGCTGACGACCTATCCCGGAAAATCCAACTACCAGATCGTCATCGACAATCTGGAACCGGCCGGCGCCGGCGCGCTGATGGCGCTGCTGGAGGAACGCAAGCGCCGGCTGCAGGCCGAAGGCCTGTTCGACGCCGGCCGCAAGCGGCGGCTGCCGTTCATGCCACGCGTCATCGGCGTCATCACCTCGCCGACCGGTTCGGTGATCCGCGACATCATCCACCGCATCAAGGACCGGTTTCCGCTCACCGTGCTGGTCTGGCCGGTGAGGGTGCAAGGCGAAACGACGGCCAAAGAAGTGACCGCAGCCGTCAACGGCTTCAATGCGCTCACCTGGGACGGACCTATTCGGCAACCCGATCTCCTGATCGTGGCGCGCGGCGGCGGCAGCCTCGAGGATCTCTGGGGCTTCAACGACGAGGGGCTGGCGCGAGCCGTCGCGGCTTCGCACATCCCGGTGATTTCCGCAGTCGGCCACGAGACCGACTGGACGCTCATCGATTTCACCGCCGACATGCGCGCGCCGACGCCGACGGGTGCCGCCGAGATCGCGGTGCCGGTCAAGGCCGAGCTCGAGGCGACGCTCGCCAGCCTTGGCGCGCGGCTCAATGCCTGCACCTCGCGGCATCTGGATCGCAAGCGCCAGGCGGTGCGCGCCGCGGCGCGGGCGCTCCCCTCGCCCGACCAGCTGCTGGCTTTGCCGCGCCGCCGCTTCGACGACGCAACCAGCCGGCTCGACCGGGCGCTGACGGTGAATATCGAGCGCAAGCGCGCCAGGCTGGAGCGGCAGCGGCTGACGCCGGCGACCCTGTCGCGGCGTCTCAACGAGACGCGCACGCTGACCGGCCGCGACATTGCCCGCGCGCGAGCCGCCTTCTTTGCCATCGTGCGCCAAAGCCGGGAACGCTTCCAGCGCACGTCGGCGAGACTGTCGCCGGCGCCGATCGTCAGGCAGCAGAAGCTGCAGGCCGATACGCTGGCCGGGCTGACGCGGAGACAGGAGCAGGCGATGGAGCGGCGGCTCGACCGCTTGCGTGCCGCTCTAACCCAGGCCGACCGGCTTCTCTCCACCCTTTCGCACAAGGCCGTGCTGGCGCGCGGCTTCGCGCTGGTCAAGGATGCCGACGGCTCCGTCATCAAGCGGGTCGCGGAGCTGGCGCCTGGCGCGGCGCTGCAGCTGGAATTCGCCGACGGCAGTGCCGAGGCCATCGCCACCAGCGGCGGAGCGCGGCCGAAGCTCGCCGCCAAGCCTTCCGGCAAGGGCAAGGAGCCCGGCAACCAAGGCTCGCTGTTCTGAGATGAGCACCAACGACCCGCATCTTCGCACGCCATTGGGCAAGCCGCGCCTGCGCTCGTTCAACATCGCATTGGACGGCACGCCGGGCCGCTTCAACTCAATCACCGACGTGCCGGGCGTCACGGTCGGTTACACGACGCTGATTGCCGGCGACGGCCCGCTCCAGGTCGGCACGGGACCGGTGCGCACCGGCGTGACCGCGATCCTGCCCAGACCGGTCGACGAGCTCGCCACGCCGGTATTTGCCGGCGTGTTCAGTCAGAACGGCAATGGCGAGCTCACCGGCACGCACATCATCGAGGAGACCGGCGCCTTCAACCTGCCGATCACCATCACCAACACCCATTCCTGCGGCGTCACCCGCGACGGCACGCTGCGCTGGATGAGCCAAGTCCTGCCGGCGGCGCTCGACAGCGGCTGGGGTCTGCCTGTGGCGGCGGAGACCTATGACGGTTTCCTCAACGACATCAACGGCCACCATGTCAGCTTCGATCATGTCGCCTCAGCACTGGATGGCGCAACAGGCGGCGCCATCGAGGAAGGCAGCGTCGGCGGCGGCACCGGCATGATCTCGTTCGGCTTCAAGGCGGGGTCAGGCACCGCCTCGCGCATCGTCGAATGGCAGGACAGAAGCTATACGCTCGGCGTGTTCGTGCAGGCCAATTTCGGCAGGCGGCATAATTTCACCATTCGCGGCCGGCGCGTCGGATCGGAACTCACCGAGCCGGCGGTTCGCGAAGGTGCACCGCGCGCCGAGAAGGGCTCGATCATAGCCGTCCTTGCCACCGACGCGCCGTTCCTGCCGCATCAGATGAAGCGCCTCGCCAGGCGCGTGCCGCTCGGCATCGCCATGACCGGCGGCTACGGCTATCATAGCTCGGGCGATATCTTTCTTGCCTTCTCCATCGCCAATCCCGAGGCCACGTTAGGGGCTTCAGGCCGCATCGCGCGCGCGGATTTCATCCCCGATGTCGACATCGATCCGTTCTTCGATGCGGTGATGCAAGGGGTAGAGGAAGCAATCCTCAACGCGCTGGTCGCCAATGAGGACATGACGGGGCGCGACGGCAACTTCGTGCCGGCGCTGCCAAGGGAATGGCTGAAGGAGAACTTCGGCTAGATAGCCGGCGCGCCCAACGCGTGCCAGTCCCGGCGCCTTAGTCCGACGGCTTGTCCGACTGCGTTTCGTCCGCGTTCTCTTCGGCGACTTCCTCAAGCCGCGAAGCGATCAGCTCCTGGATGTCGCCGACCTCTTCCTGGATATCCTCAAGAAGAATGCCTTCCTCGGCGGCCTGGGCGCAGCACTCCTTGGCGAGGGTTTCGGCCTGCTTCTCGATCTTGACCGGCGAATGCTGGCACTGGACTTTTTCGCCGATCCATCCGCGCAAGAACTCGATCGCATGTTCACTCATACTGCTTCTTCCCTAGCGGCAATGCCGGTTGGTGGTCATGAACGCCCCCACCCGCCAAAGGATGCATGCCCCATTCGAGCCGAGTCGGCCTCGACCGGCAAGACATCTTGCCCAAGATCCGCACAGCCGAAGGATTGGAAAGGTTTCAGAGGGCACGTTCAGATCATCGAGGATGGCGGCACCTTCGGCCGGGTTCGCTTCTGACCCTAGCCATTGTTTTGACTTTCTTTTTTGGGCTTTAAAGTTCCGATCTGCACCACAATTTGCATAGCAATACGTTGCGCGTTCAAGGCTGCCTCCGCAGCATCTCCATCGAGGTGCATCGTTCGAAGCCGCCGCTATATAGTGATATCCCCAGGCAATGTCGACTCTCTCCTTGCCGCGGCTTCTTCGGCGCGGCGGAGAAGCCACGATTTGACTGTATGGACGAGCAATGTAGCGATCAGTGCCGCATCGCAGCCGGATTGTCAGGCCGAGATATAGGACCGGTCGAATCCGGCCAGTTCGATAAGCCCCTCATGGTCGTGCAACTCCACCACGCCACTGCGGAACGAAGCCAGGCCAGCCTCCCGCAATGTCTTCAGCACGCGGCTTACATGCACGGCCGAAAGACCCAACGCGTCCGCCAGTTCGGTCTGGTTCAACGGACAGTCATAACGGTCCGGATAGCTCGCTGCCGATCGGTGCGTGCGGCAGGCCAGTTCGAGAAGAAGATGGGCGGTGCGCTCGACGGTACCCCTTCGGCTGACCCCCGCCAGATGTTCCGCAACCCTGGAATACCGGCTCGCCTCAGCCGCCAGCACCGCCTCGCAAACGGCCTGTGGGTAACGCGAGAAACAGGAACGGATGGGACCGGGGAGCTCAATCGCAGTGACGTCCGACAGTGCGGTCACCGTCTCGCTCATCTCTCCGGTGAACTCGATCAAGGCCATTTCGTGCGGCAGCGCGAAATCGACGATCACCCGTGAGCCGTTCGGCAACATCCTGGCAAATGCGGCCCAGCCGGCGGTCAGGATCAAAATAGCCGATCTGGCCTGATATTCGCGCGCAATCGTCGTGCCCGCCGGATGGACGCGGCGGATGGCTCCGGGCAGCTCGGACAGACGCTTTTCCCAACTCGAGTCGGCCAACGCGGGTGTCCGCCCGGATACAAGAGACTGTTTCGAAAAACCCATCTCGCCCCGAAGTAACTCAATGCTCAGGCAACCTGAAGCAGCAAACTTAGATCAACTACGTCGAAGGTTCCATTATGATTTCACACAACCGATCTTAAACCTACCACTTTTTGAGTACTGCCCTACCTCCCAGCGTGCCGAAACGGGCAGGCACGCCCTTTGCGCCCGCTCTTCGGACCCTGGAATCCGTCGATCATGCCTGCCACGTCATGCATGGACGGCAAAAGCACACCCGCGACGGCGCACATGTATCGTCAGCCATCACATTTCGGTGGACGCTTGGCCGTGAGGAAGGCCGCTTCGAACCGGCGATCAGTTCCGCCGCGATGCCGTTCGCAGCCGCGCTGCGGCAGGACCGCCTTTCGCCATGCCTGCCCGAACGGCGCGGTCGCCAGCAAAGCGACTGCTTCCTGGCATCGAATCGGCCT
Organism: Mesorhizobium album; assembly: GCF_033977205.1. Classification (NCBI taxonomy): domain Bacteria; kingdom Pseudomonadati; phylum Pseudomonadota; class Alphaproteobacteria; order Hyphomicrobiales; family Phyllobacteriaceae; genus Mesorhizobium; species Mesorhizobium album. The sequence continues at coordinate 8,601 of NZ_JAVIIW010000047.1, forward strand.
TCAGGCTCGGCGCGGCGCCATCATTGCGGCGGCCTTCTTCGCCGCCTCAGCAGGCTCGAACCATCGCCAGCTGAATCGTTCATCTCCAGCGCGGCTTTGCCTGGTGATCCGAAGGAGCCGGGATTGCCCTCTCCCGGTCGGGTTGACGCCGAAGCAGCGAATTCCGATCGCAGGTCGGCCGCTCGCGGTTCCTGCGAATATAGGACAGGGAATGACGATGTCTCTTTTTCAGGCCCGGCCGAGACGAGTGTTTCGGCGGCTCCTGCCGCTGACTGCAGGCGCGTCAGAAGCCGCGAACTAGGGGGGCGTCGCGTGCTGAACGTCTGTCGTCTCTCTTCGGCGATCTCCAGGTTGTCAATTGCCGATGCCACCGATGCGACGCGATCCTCGATTTGCGTCAATCGCTTGCGGGTAGAAAGAAGAACGGCTGAAAACAGCAGACTGCTCGCGAGAATGACGAGCACCGCCGCTATGATGCTTTCGATGTCGAACACTATCAACATCACGGCCCCGGCAAACACGCCAACGACACCGCAAGCCACCAACCGGCCCTCTCTTAGAAGTAGAGCCAGCGGCAAGGCTGCCGACAACACCAAGATGGCTCCGGACCTATTTGTCACCCAATCCACAAGCCCCCACACAATTTCGCCGTAGGTTTCCATGTTGACCTCAGACTTCCTGAGACAAATGCGGATATCCGGCGAGGGGGCGCGCAGGCTCTCCTGCACCCCGCATGGCGCCGGTAGCAACCTGCCGAGCTCGGGAAGATATTCGGCAGCATCCTAAAAGACAGCGGGAAGCCATCGGGTAGACCAGATCGACCTTTTGTCGACTTACTACTCATTAATGGTAATGGCGAGGACGTCCGCGAAGCTGATATGGTTTTGGTTGGCCGATAGCGCGATCGGTCGGCGGGCGGAAGAGAGCGATCTGGGCGTACCGTACGGCGGGCACGAACCCTCACCTTTTCACGAGCGTGGGCACGCTTAACACCTGCTGCTGCGAATTTTGAAGTGCAAGCCATTCAGCTGGCGCTGAAGGGGTAGGAGTTGTTTTTCTGGTCGCAAGGATCCGAGAATGAGCAAAGCAGCAGACGATCCGATCATAACCAGGCAATTGCCTTCACTTGACGTGAGGGAGATCTTTGACTTCTTTCTCCGCCGCTGGAGATTCGGGTGCGCAATTGCGGCTGTCACCCTCGCAATTTTCCTTGTTGGCGCCTTTACACTTCCGCCATCGTACACGGGAGTTGCACAAGTCTTACTTGACTCGCCGATCGACTATATGACTCCCCAAGACTATTCCAATACCGACTTTTCCGACAATCCAACATTCATTGAAAGCCAGATCGCGGTCCTGAAATCCGCGTCGCTTCTTCAGCAGGTGGTCGTTAGCGAAAGGCTGAAGGACGACCCCAAGATCGGGCCAACTGCATTGACATGGCTTCAAGGCGCATTGGGAGTCTCGCGTGTCGGGCTCGGCAACGTCATCGAGCTCGATGTGACCATGTACGACCCGGCAAAAGCAGCATCCTTGGCGAATGCAGTTGCCCAGGCATATGTCGCCGATCGAACAAAGACCCGTTACGAAGGCGTCCAAAAAGCCTCCACATGGCTCAGCGACCGGGCCGCATATCTGCGGTCGGAGCTCAGCCGTTCGGAAGAAGCCGTCCAGAAGTTCCGGGCGGACCATAACTTGCTGACGACACGGTCCGGCAGTTTGACCGACCAGCAGCTGTCGGAGCTGAATATCGCACTGATAAACGCTCGCGCCGAATTGTCGGCGAAACGGGCGCAATATGAGCAAGCCGACAAATTGGTGAGCAGCGGAGGCGATCTCCAATCGATGCCCGATGTGCTGCAATCCGTTGTGGTCAGCGCGCTTCGATCCCAACTCTCCGTGGTGAGCCGGCGGGAAGCAGACCTGCGGCTGAAATATGGCGAACGACATCCCGAGGTCCTGTCCGCCGAAGCGGAACGGCGCGATATCGAGGGGCAAATCTCCGCGGAAGTCCAGCGCCTCATCGGCAATCTGAAGAATGAAGTCGACGCCGCCGAGGCCCGCGAAGCCGCTCTGGTCCGGGCTTTGGGCTCGGTGTCCAACCAGTCCGAGGCCGAAGGTCAGGTCGGCATCCAGTTGCGCGATCTCGAGCGGATTGCCGCCGCGAACCAGAACCTCTTTGAGACCTTCTTGTCGCGCGCCAAGCTGACCGAGGAAAAGTCCACTCTGCTCAACAGCGGCGTGCACGTGATCACGGCTGCAACTGCTCCGCTTTCGCCAAGCTTCCCGAACAGGCCTCTTTTTGCCGCTTTGGGTCTGGTTCTCGGCGTCCTCTTCGGAGGTGCCGGCGCCGTCCTTCGCGAGCTGTCCGCATCCGGCTTCATGGCAAAAAAACAGATAGAGGAAGAGCTGGCCGTTCCGGTTCTTGCGTCCATGCCGAGGATGTCGGGCTGGTCGGGCGACACCCAGCCTATCGCCTATCTCGAGCGCAGGCCGCTCTCCAGATACAGCGAGGCGGTGCGGCGGCTTCGCCTGGGCATGGAGGCGACATCGGAACTGAGCTGTTCGCCGCGCCTCATGCTGGTGACATCGGCGATGCCCAGCGAAGGAAAGACCACCCTGGCGTTGAGCCTGGCCTGCTCCGCCGCGGCCGACGGCGAGCGCGTGCTGCTGATCGATGCGGATCTGCGCCTTTCGGCCGCCACGGCGTTCTTTGGAATGACTGAAAAGGTCGGATTGGTCGACCTTTTGACTTTGCCGATGAAGGCCGCAAACGCAATTCACCTGGACGAACGCTCGGGGATCAGCCTGCTGCCCGCCGGCGCAAAGACGAGGAATCCGCCTGCTCTTCTCGCTTCGTCGCGAATGCGCTCGATCCTCGATGAGCTTCGAGGAAAATTCGACACGGTTATCGTCGACGCGCCACCCGTGGGGCCGGCCGCCGATGCCTCGATCCTGGCAAGACATGTCGACAAGATCATCTTTGCCGTGAAGTGGTGCGAAACTTCACGCGAGGCTGTCGCCGAGGGAATCAGGCATCTTGGCGGTCGATCCAAGATCGCCGGCATAGCCCTGACGATGGTGGACGAACCGAAGCTGCCGAAATACGGCCGCTACACGTCGCTCGAAGGCAGCGTCTCGGACAGTTACTACCTCAATTGAACGAAGAAGAAATATTCGCAATGCTGAATAATGCTTTACACTGTGATCCGCTTCCGGAACCGGCAAAACATCTTCACGACGGTGGGGCTACGCGTTGGTGCGTGGTGCAGACGCATCAGCATTCCGAAAGCCTGGCCGAGCGGCATCTGTTGTCGCAAAACTTCCGAACCTACCTGCCCAAGCGGAAACGAACCGTCCGGCACGCCCGCAGCGTGAAAACCGTCTTCAGCGCGTATTTCGACAGCTATCTGTTCGTCTCATTGGCGCTTCATCAGCAAAGCTGGTACCCGATCAATTCGACGGTCGGTGTCCGAAAACTGGTCATGAGCCAAGGATTGCCGGTACCGGCGCCGCACGGTGTGGTCGAGTCCTTGATGTCCGCAACCGACGACGACGGAGTTTTGCACCCGGATATTCTATTGAGATCCGGGCAAAGAATCCGGGTCATAGACGGGCCGTTCGCGGATCAGCTTGGGATACTTGACCACGTTGGAAAGAGCGGAGCGGTCAGAATACTTCTTGATATCATGAACCGCTCGATACCGATTACAATCGACAGAGACAAGCTGGCAGTATTTTCGCAGAATTAGATTTATCGATTTTCTTGGTTGTTTCTTTTTCGCGTACATGACGCCGAAGTTGCGGCAAGGAGTGATGAATTGATACCCAATTCACCCTCGGTGCGGCAGCTTGCAAAGGTCACTCCCGGCGCCACGGATCGGCGCCCGGAAAGCCGGTAACGCGGCGTTCCGACGAGGTCAGTTCGATAACCCGACCGGGGGCTGGCCAGTATCCGACCCTGACGCCCAATTCGACAACGGAAGCGAACGGCGCCCGCAGTGACCGACAAACGGAAAGTCCATTGCAATCCTCACGCAAATCCAAAGTGGCAAGTTCCGGCGAGCCCCCGGACGAGTTCTGGCCCCGACAATATCGTCGCGCGGAGGTGGCAGTGGAGGTAGTAGCGCCAGGCTCGAATGCTTCAGCGCCAGCCTGGGCACATGGCGGGAGGTGCAACGCTTTCCGACAGGACTGCGTCGCGGATGGTGATGCGGATGCAGGGGCATTTCGAAATCATGCAACCGCGTCATCCGGCCACTTTGAAACGGTACCCGCCTTGCCGATTGCCGCCGTGCTGTTCCAAGCCCTCAATGAGGCCGGGCTCAAGTATGGCATAGTCCAGGACCTCGCATCCCTGGAGGGTGCGTTTGCCGGCCGGGACGATCTCGATATCCTTCTGGACAGACGGGACTACCCGGCTTTCTGTTCCATTGTGAGCGGGCTGCAAGGTCGTCGCGGCGTGAGCGTGTCCTGCTACGACAATGTCTGCGCGGGCCGGGAAGATTGGTTCGTGCCCGATTTTTCGAACGGCCGATATCTCCATCTCGACGTGCATATCGGTGTTCGGGTCGGAAGAGAGTTTCGCAAGCGCTATCCGGCATTCGACTACGCAGCGATCAAGCGGTGGGGGACGATCCACGTGGACGGCGCTGCCGTTCCGGTCGTCTCTCCCGAGGACGAACTGCGACTGACGATCGCGCGTTTCGCCTTTCGCGGCTGGACCCTGCCTTGGCAGCGGTGGGTCACCATGCATCACCATTGGAGGGACCCGTTCGCACAATTGCCGTTTGCGCCCGGCGAGCAAGGCTTGCATGGAGTGGAATTTGCCTTTGGCGGCAGAAGAACGGTGAACTGCAGGTTCCGGCAAAGCGGCAGCGATCTGCTCGTCCACCGCGGAGATCTTGCCAGGCTTCGGCGCTCGATTCGGGAAATGTGCGGTTTTGCCCAGCGTCATGCCATCGCAGACACCGCGGTCCACCTGGTGCGCAAGACCTCGTATCTTGCCTTGAGGTTGCTTCAGCGCCTGATGCCCGGCCGCCTTCCGCCGAAGCGACGGCCCGCCGCCGGCGGATTTTTGGTGGCGGTAATAGGGCCCGACGGCGTGGGAAAGAGCACCCAGGTCGATCGGCTGACAAAGACATTTCGATGGAAGTTCGGCTGCATGCAGGCCTATGCCGGGATCGGCGACGGCAACGGGTGGCGGCTACGCAAGGCGCTGCAGAAGGTGCTTTTCCCGCATCGGCGCCGGCTCAAGTCCCTGGCCCAGTCCGACTGCAACGATTGCGCCCACGGAACGCGGGCCAAGGGAGGCGTTGCGGCGACCGGGCTGGCCTTGTGGGCGATCCTGATCGCGTTTGAGCGATACGCTGTCGTCAAGCGCGCGCACCGAATGGCAACGCGCGGCCTCATCGTCATTTGTGACAGGTGGCCGCAGGCGCAGCGGAGAGGATATCTGGACGGACCAACCATCCCGCCGCACCTGTTCTCTGTCCGGGGCCTGTCGGTCCTCGCCCGGATCGAGCAGAAACTCTTTCAAAGGATGGAAGCGTGGCGACCGGATCTCACGCTGCACCTCGTCTGCGATTTTGCCGTCTCCGAAAGCCGAAAGCCCGGTGAGATCAGGAAAGAAGCGTTCGATGCGCGGCTGTCATTGATGGCGGAGTTGCGGGCCAAGGACCAGGAAATCCGAACCGTCGATGCAAGCTCAGGCCTAGAGGCGGTCGGCCGGGAATTGTTCAGGCATATCTGGCTGTCCCTGTAGGGACAGAACCGGCGCCAGCCCGACACTCACCAGCACAACAGATACGAGCCGGCAGCCTTCAGCGACCCCGCCAAGGCCGAACGCTCCCAGCATTGCGCCCGAAAAGGCGCAGACGGAACCCCAAACGATCCAACTCCATACGACCGATCTCCTGCCCTGCCCGCCGCCCACCGGATTTCATGTCCCTGAGGTACACGCAAATGAAGATCGTTCATGTGCTCACCCGCCTGCTTCGAGCCGGCTCGGAAGAGAATACCCTGGCCTGCTGCCTCGCTCAGGCGCGGCATGGCCACGAGGTGCTGCTGGTGCACGGCAGAGAATACGACCCAGGCTTGCGGGCATCGCTCGCCGGGGCCCTTCGGGTCATCACCCTGGACACGCTCATCAACCCGATTTCGCCTGCCCGCGACATCTCCGCATTCAGGCAACTCACCCGCCTCATGCGCGACTGGCGACCCGACATCGTGCATACGCACCAAAGCAAGGCCGGCATCATCGGCCGCCTCGCTGCCGAGCAGGCCAACATCCCCGGCATCGTGCATGGCGTGCACATCCTGCCTTTCGTGCATGTCGGCACCGGCCAGAGGCTGACCTTCCTGGCCGCCGAACGCCTTGCCGCCAAGGTCACGCGCGCCTTCGTCGATGTCAGCCAGGCGATGCGCGACATCTGCATCGCCAATCATCTGGGCGGTCCCGATCAGCATCATGTCGTCCATTCCGGCTTCGATCTGGCGCGCTTCGCCAACGCGCAATGGCCGGAAGCATCGCATCTGCTGCTCGGAACGGACGCCGGCGAGCCGAAGCCGCCGGTGGTCCTGATGCTCGCTGCACTGGAGCCGAGGAAACGCCATGTCGAGTTCATCGAGGCGTTCGGCCAGGTTGTCGACCGCATTCCGAACGTCCGGCTGCTGCTGGCCGGCGAAGGACCGGCGCGGTCCGCCGTCGCATCGGCGATCGAACGGTCCCCCTTCGCGAAGAACATCCGCATGATCGGCTTCCACAGCGAGCCCGAGCGGCTGATCAGCCTGGCGGATGTTTGCGTGCTGACGTCGATGCGGGAGGGGTTGCCTCGGGTCGTGATGCAATATCTGGCGGGCGGGCGGCCCTGCGTGGTGTCGCATTTGCCTGGCGTGGAAGAGGTGGTGACGCATGGCGTCAACGGTGTCGTGACGCCGGTCGACAATGTGGGCGCGGCCGCGGCGTCGGTCGCCGACCTTCTGGCGAACGAGCCCTATCGCGCGCGGCTGGCGGATGGCGCCAGGCTCACCGACCTTTCGTCCTGGGGGCTGGATGCCATGTGTGACCGGGTCGAAACGATCTATCAGTCCGTCCAGGCCTCAGCCCTTTCGGCCGCAAGGCCGAACGTCACGCGAGGCATTCTCGGCGGCACAGCCAGGCAAGCCTTCCGGCTGCATGGATTTTGACTGGCCGATTTTGACGGGTCGATTTCGGCAACCCGACCGGCCCGTTCGTTCGGATCGACCTCGGTCGCGCAACGGAAAGACGGACCTCAAGCCCTTTGCTCTCGAAGGATTTGCCATCGCGTCCCGAACAGCAGTCTCGATCGAACCTGGAGTCGGGCGAGCAGTTAACCGGAGTAAGAACGATGTATCGGCGTTTTGATCTGCAGGTGGTGTCGATGCCTTTCTCAAGGAAAAACCAGAGACCGAGGCTGCGCTGCAGGCGTGACCTTGCGGTCCGTTCTTTGCTCTCGATCGTTTGCGGCCTCTTCGCCATGGCCTTGGTGCTGCTTGCCGCGAATGCGTCCCGCGCCGACGGGTACACTTTCGACACCGGCGACGTGCTGCGCATATCCGTGGTCGGCGAGGCAGCCTATCCGCTGCAAGTCGTGGTCGACGATCGCGGCTCGATATCGCTTCCGTTGCTTGGCGATATTCAAGCGCGCGGCCTCACCAGCGTCGCTCTCTCGCAGGCCATTCAGGGCGCGTTCCAGCGGCAGAAGCTCATCCTCGAGCCGTTTGTGCAGGTGGAGGTCGGCCAGTACCGGCCCTTCTTCATTTCCGGAACGGTGGCTCGTGCCGGATCCTATCCGTTCCAACCGGGGATGACGGTTCGCCATGCACTCGCCGTCGCAGGCGGTTTTCGGGCCATGGTCACGGGAAATACCGAGCCGGCCCTGCAGATAGCAGACCTGCGCAGCGCTCGCTCCAACCTGGCGATCGAGGAATATCGCCTGAAGGTTCGGCTTGCCCGCCTGCAAGCGGAAAGCCGGCAGGACAAGACCTTTGTCGCTCCGCCGGATCCGCCCGTCGAATTCGGCGGACACCTGGTCGCCGATATCGTCGCCTCCGAACAAGCGCAGCTCGACACGCGCCTTGCCGCTTACCGGGACGACATTTCCTATCTCGAGGCCTCGATCGTCCGGGCGAAGAAGGAAGCAGACATGGTTGCCGCTACCCGGAAGGAACGGGAAAAGACCGCGGACCTTCAGCTCGAGGAACTGCAATCGGCCCGGACGCTGCGGGAAAAAGGCCTGGTGACGAACACGAATGTGATGAACGCGGAACGAGCCCATACCAGCTATCGCGCCGAACTTGCGCAGACCGAGTTTCAGCAGGTCCAGGCACAGCAGGAAATGCTGAACGCAGAGAGCGAGCTGCGAAAGAAGCACCAAACCTATGAAATGGACCTCATCGCGCAGACCCAGGACACGGAAGTCGAGCTGGGCAAAGTTCAAAGCCAGATAAGATACGTTGCCGACAAGCTGCTTTTCATCTTCACCTATGGCGACCAGAGGACGTTGGATGATCTGCAGGGCTCCGTGAAGATTTCGATCTTCAGGCGCGACCAGAAAGCGGCGCAGAACATCATCGCGAACGAAAACACGGAAGTGAAAGCGGGCGACGTCATCGAGGTCTCGGTCATGGCCAACAAAGGCTTCTACGCTCCCGACATGTCGGCAACCGGGGCCGCCCCAGGGGGGACCCAGGCGGTGCAATCCAACACCGTCGGCCAATAGGCGCCGGCACGCCGCCGGCCGCGCCAAAAATGGATGTGATTTCACGCTTGGAAATTTAGTGGTGATCTTCAGCACAGCACCGATAGCCTTGGGCAGTCGCCTTCGCCGCGCGAATGGCCATTCTGAAACGCGTCGGAAGCCGGTAGGCCTTCTCCACGCAACGGCGCGCCCGAAAAGGTCGCGTCGCGTCCCGCGCCGCCGCCCAGCGCGCGTTCGCCGTACAATCCTGCTCCTTTTCGCTCTCACGCTTGCCGGCGTCGGATTTCTGTCGCCCTCTTTCGATTTTGCGAGATTGGTCTCGCAGGCGCGGCATTGGGCCGATCTCCTGCCCGGCTGGCTGCACGTTCCAGATCACCGGCTGGCCCTGCTGACCGACCGGAGCGGCCTCCCGGTCTGGCTGGCGGCGGCAGCCCTGGGATTGCTGATGGCAGCCGCCGCCAAGGCAAGGCGGAAACGACGAGGCCGCGTGCCAAGCGTGTCCGCGGAGACCGGCGGCCAATCCCCTTTCAGGGACATCCAGCCGGCGCCCGGTTCGGAACTCGCCTGCGCGCTGCGCTCCTGCAGGGCAGCGCTCGCGGGCGTCGCGGTTTTCAGCGGCGTGAGCAACATCCTCATGCTGACCGGCGCCATGTTCATGCTGGAGGTCTATGATCGCGTCCTGCCGAGCCGCAGCGTTCCGACCCTGGTCGGCATGGCGATATTGGCAGGCGTTCTGTTTGTCGGGCAGGCCGTCATCGACCTCGTGCGCGGCCGCATCATGACCCGGATCGGCACCGAGCTGGACGATGCGGTCGGGGGGCGCGTGTTCAGCGCCGTCTCCAGGCTGCCCTTGTTCATCGGCCAGCAGGGCGACGGGCTGCAGCCGCAGCGTGACCTCGACAATGTCCGCACATTTCTGTCGAGCCCCGGGCCCAGCACGCTTTTCGATTTGCCGTGGCTGCCCTTTTACCTTGTGATCATCTGGAGCCTTCATCCGACTCTCGGGATCACCGCTACCTGCGGTGCAATCGTGCTGGTGACGCTGACGGCCACAACAGAGGCCTTCACGCGCAAGCCGATGGGCGCTGCGGCTCTGACAGCCGTGCGGCGCAACAGCTTCGCCGAGGCCAGCCGCCGTAACGCCGAGGTTCTTGCGGCGATGGGCATGGGCAAGCGCCTGCACGACCACTGGCAGGAAGCGAGCCGAGAATTTCTTGCGCAACAGCAGCGCGTCAGCGACATCGTCGGCGGCTTCGGCAGCTTCGCGCGCGCCCTGCGGCTCATGCTGCAGTCGGCAATGCTGGGCATCGGCGCCTGGCTGGTGATCCAGGGCGAGGCGACGTCCGGCATCATCATCGCCGGGTCCATCCTCGCAGGCCGCGCGCTTGCGCCCGTCGACCTTGCCATCGCCAATTGGCGCAATTTCGTCGGCGCCCGGCAGAGCTGGCGCAGGCTGAGCAACCTGCTCGCCCGGCTGCCCCGGGACGGGCAGCCGATGGCGCTTCCGGTGCCGCGCTCGAACCTGACGGTGGATCGCATCGCGATCGGGGCGCCGGGCACGCAACGGATCATCGTGCAAAACGTCGAATTCCGCCTGGATGCCGGCTCGGTGCTCGGCATCGTCGGACCAAGCGGTTCCGGCAAATCGAGTCTGGTTCGCGGGCTGGTCGGCGCATGGCGGCCGCTGGCGGGCCGTATCAAGCTGGATGGCGCAGCACTGGATCAATGGTCGTCGGAGCGCCTCGGCCGCTACATCGGATATCTGCCGCAGGATGTCGAACTGTTCGCCGGAACGGTCGCCGCCAATATCGCACGGTTCGAACCGGACGCGGACGCAGAGGCCGTTGTCGCCGCCGCCTGCGCAGCGGGCGTACATGACCTGATCGTCGGCCTCCCCAACGGCTACGACACACAGATAGGAGAAGGCGGAACCGCGCTTTCAGCCGGGCAGCGCCAGCGTGTCGCCCTGGCGCGCGCACTTTACGGCGACCCCTTCCTGGTCGTCCTCGACGAGCCGAACTCCAATCTCGACACGGACGGCGAGATGGCCCTTGCCGAGGCCATCCTCGCAATCAAGGCGCGTGGCGGCATTGTGGCGATCGTGGCGCATCGGCCGAACATCCTCACCACGGTGGATTTCATGCTGATGATGAAAGAAGGCCAGATGCACATGTTCGGCACGAGGGATCGCGTCCTGTCGAAGCTCTTTCCGATGCCGCAGGTCAATGCCGAGGGCCTGCAGCCGGTTTCAAGCTCACCGCAACTGCCGAATTGAAGACGCTCCGGAATCGGGCAAGCAAGGCGACCATCTTGAAGCGACCAACTGCCAACCGGCGATCCATCCGCCGCAACCTGCTCGGCGGGGTAACCGTCGTCGCGCTGCTCGTCGGCGGAGCGGGAGTCTGGGCCGGGACGGTGGACATTTCGGGAGCGGTCATCTCGCACGGCGCGGTGGTCGTCGAGAGCAGCGAAAAGAAGGTGCAGCATCCGACTGGCGGCGTCGTCGGCAAGATCTTCGTGCGCGATGGCGACCACGTACAGGCCGGAGATATTCTGGTTGAGCTCTCCGACACCATTGCGCGTGCCACACTGGCGTATGTGACGAAGAATCTCGATGAGCTCTATGCGCGAAAATCCCGGCTCGAGGCCGAGCGTGACGGCAGCGAGCGCATGGCGCTTGTTCCGGAGCTTGCGGCGCGGATGGACGACCCCGAGATTGCGGCCACGATAGCCAGCGAGCAGCGTCTGTTCGATCTTCGCCGGGTCGAGGTGTCCGGCAACAAGGCACGACTGCGCGAGCGCATCGAGCAGCTCGGCAAGCAGATCGAAGGCTATTCGGCGCAGGAATCGGCAAAGGCCAAGGAGATCGCGCTGATCAACGACGAGCTCGTCGACATCCGAAGCCTCGTCGAAATGAAGCTCACCCTCAAATCGAAGTTGACCGAATACGAGCGCGAGGCGACGCGCATCGAGGGCGAGCGGGCGCAACTTGTGTCGAGCATGGCGCAGGCAAAGGGCGCCATCGCCGAAGTCGAGCTGCAGATCCTGCAGATCGACAAGGAGTTCGCCAGCGAGACCGGGAGCGAGCTGCGCGATGTCGAAGCCAAGATCGCCGAGTTCGAGGAGAAGAAGGTCGCCGCCGAGGACCAACTGGCCCACATCGATATTCGCGCTCCCGTCAACGGCACGGTTCATCAATCGACCATCCACACCGTCGGCGGTGTGGTCGGCGCGGCGGAGCCGATCATGCTGATCGTGCCCGACACCGACAGGCTGACGGTCGAGGTGAAGGCCGCGCCGCAGGATATCGACCAGCTCCTGATCGGCCAGCACGCGCTGCTGCGCTTCACCGCCTTCAACGTGCGCACGACGCCCGAAACGGAAGGCGTGGTGTCCATGATCTCGGCCGATGTCACGCGCGACCAGCGCACCAATGAAGTCTACTACGTGGTGCGCATCACGCCCGACCCGCAGGATCTGAAGAAACTCGGAGCGCTCCAGCTCGTGCCCGGCATGCCCGTGGAAGCGTTCATACGGACCGCCGATCGCAAAGTGATCTCCTATCTGATGAAACCTTTGACGGACCAGATGATGCGCGCGTTCAGGGACCAGTAGCGGCGCGGCATGGTTCGCCGCTCGGACCGCACGCAATCCTGGTCCGCCTGCCTTGAACAGGAGATTTGTCATGATGACGACGCAGCTGAAACCTCCGATCTTTCTGATCGGCAACTATCGGTCGGGCACGACCATTACGCAGAAGTTGATCGGGCTGCATCCCGACATCGTTACCTGGTACGAGCCAAGGACATTGTGGCTCTATGCCGATCCCACGCGTCGGCACGACGAATTCGCCGAAAACGACGCTACGGAGAGAGTCGTTCGTTATATTCGCAACCGGTTCCTCGAGTACCAGTCGCGGAACGGCAACCGGCAAATCATGGAAAATACGCCGTCCAATGTCCTGCGCGTGCCGTTTGTCCACGAGATTTTTCCGGAAGCCATATTTCTATATATTACGAGAAATCCGTTCTCGTGCATAAGCTCAATGGAGCTAAAATGGCAACGAACAAAGACTCTTAAGGGTCTCAGGAGGACGTTGGCGGTAACTCCCGCTACGCAAATTCATCATTATGCGAAGGATTTCATAAAACAGATCGTTATCAAGAAGATATTAGGAAGAAAATATACGCCGAGCTACGGGCCGCGCTATAAAGGTATCGAGCAGGATCTGAAGGAATATGGGAAGCTGACGGTGATCGCGCGCCAGTGGGCGCGCGGCAATCGTAAGGCAAGAGAAGACCTCGCAAGGTTGGGAAACGGCCGCGTATTCTCGTTCCGCTATGAGGATCTCATGCAGGATCCCGAGCCGGTTCTGCGGGGCATATATGAGCATTGCGGCCTGAGCTGCGATGACAACATCGTTCGCGCGGCGAAGGAGTTGATCGATCCCGGCCGCCAGCAGAAGTGGCTCCGCCTGGATCCGAATGAACTGGCGGCGATCATCCCGGAAGTCCGGGATGAGATGGAGTTCTACCGCTACGAGATCCCGCCCCTTCTCATCGAGCATGGCTCGCAGACGCGGGCTCCGTTGGCGTTTCAGCATGTCCATCCGGATGTTCCGTCATCCCGCTGAACGGTTCCCGGGAAGATGCATTGGCCGGCCACCTTGGTCGGCCGCGTAAGCAACCAGACAAGTGGAGATTGGCGTGGGCAACATCCGGCGCGGACTGGCAAAACGCAGTGTCGTGGGCATGTTCTGGACGGGCCTGTCCATGGGCGCCCTGGCGGTTGCGGAGCTTGTCGCCCTTCTCCTCCTGGCCCGGCTGCTCTCGCCCAATGAATTCGGCCTTTATTCCGCGGCACTGATCGTCATCAAATTTTCGACCATCTTCCAGGGACTTGGCATTACGCCTGCGATCGTGCAGCGACCTGTGCTGGAAGAGCGGCATCTTCGGGTCGGGTACACCCTGTCGCTCATCCTCGGCCTTGCCGTGACCGCTCTGGTATGGGCGATGGCACCCGCCATTGCCGACCTCCTTCGCCTCGCCGATCTCACTCCGATCGTGCGTGCGATCTGCTTCATCTTCCTTTTCCAGGGGGTTTCCATGGTGGCGCTGGCCTCGGCCCAGCGTGCGCTGCGGTTCCGCTGGCTCGCGCTCGTCGACGCGATCGCCTTCGCGGTCGGTTACGTGGTTGTCGGTCCGGTGCTGGCTTGGCTCGGCTTCGGGATCTGGGCCCTCGTCGCCGCGCTCCTGGTCCAGCAACTGTTCCGCACAATCGTGCTGCTCGCCGGCCAGCCACACCCGATGCGGCCGTTGCTGGAGCGGAGCGCGATTTTCGAACTGCTCTATTTTGGCAGCGGCTTCACCATTGCCCGGGTCTGCAACTACCTCGCTACTCAGGTGGACAGGCTTGTCGTGGGCCGCTACCTCGGCGCCGATGCGCTCGGCGTCTACGGCCTGTCATCGCAACTCATGACGACTCCGGCAGTGATCGTCGGCCAGGTTCTCGATCGCGTGCTGTTTCCCACCATGGCGCTGGTCCAGGAAGAGCCCGTCAGGCTTGCTCGCGCCTACCGCAGCGCGGTCGCCGGCTGCGCCCTGCTCGTCCTGCCGGCCAGCGTGGTCGTGGCGATCGTCGCGCCCGAATTGGTTCGGGTCATTCTCGGACGGGGATGGGAGGGCGTCGTCGCCCCGCTCCAGATCCTGGCGTTCAGCATGCTGTTCCGCACGAGCTACAAGCTTAGCGACTCGGTCTCGCGGGCAACCGGAACGGTTTACGCCCGAGCCTGGCGCCAGGCTGTCTTCACCGTCGGTGTCTTCGTCGGGGCCATCATAGGGCAAGTCTGGGGCGTGGAAGGGGTGGCGTTCGGCGTTGGCGTGGCATTCGGGATCAACTTCTTCCTCATGGCACAGTTGAGCCTGCGCGTGACAGCGATGACGTGGTCGGATTTCGTCGTGGCGCACGTGCCCGGCCTTGCGCTCACGGCCACTCTCGGAATGGGCGTGTGGACGCTGGTGGAATGGCTGCGCGAGCTGCGACTGCCGCCTCTTGCCCTGCTCATCGATACGGCTTTGCTGGCGACTGTCGGGAGCCTGCTGCTGTGCTGGATCCTGCCGTCGCTGTTCCTTGGACGAGATGGGCTGTCGCTGCTGCGCCTGCTCGCGGCCGTGATGCCGGCCTGGCCCCAGCTCCGTCGCCAAGGATGAATAGGCCCTCAACTGCAGACAAGTCTTGGGAAAATAGCGGCAAGGGAGATCTGACATGTCACGAGCGCCTCGGATTCCCGACAGCGGGGATGCTGTGGGACCCGTCATAACGGAGCTTGGCTTCGTGCCCTTCCTCAGAAGTCTTCACTCGATCGATGACGGCTCGCCGGCCGAGGCCGGCGAACAAGCTTCCGCAACGGGGCAAATAAGCAGCGATAGCCTACCGAAGCTCATCGGCCTCGCCGAGGCCGCAGCAAAAATCGGCATTCATCTCGACAGCGCCGTTCTCGACACCGCAACGGCGAATGCTTCCGGCTTCTGGCAGCATGCGGCAACGCGCAATGCAGACACCGGTGCGACTTACGCCGCCGCCAGCACCGATATGATCGCCGGCACCAGCACGACGACGGCGACTACGCTCGCCATCAAGAGCGCGCTTGGCGCCGATCCGATCTTCGAGACCAGGGTGGCAGCCGCGGGCGACGATGTCGAGGAGAAGGGTTCCGGCACGATCTCGGGCAATATCAACGATCTGGAGTTGGGTTATGACGGCACGACCCGCCAGACGGTCGGCATCCGCTTCACCAGCATCGACATCCCCAAGGGCGCCATCATCACCAGCGCCTACATCCAGTTCCAGGCCAACGAGGTGAAGACCGGCGCGGCGTCGCTGCTGATCCAGGGCGACAATGTCGACGACGCCAACCCCTTCACCACCGCCAGCTTCAACGTGTCCTCGCTTCCTCGGACGAGTGCATCTACCACCTGGACGCCGGACCCGTGGGCCGTAGTGGGCGAGCACGGCCTCGCTGAGCGCACGCCGGATCTTTCGTCGATCGTTCAGGAGATCGTCAACCGCTCCGGCTGGGCGGCGCTCAACGACATGGCCTTCCTGATCACCGGCACCGGCACGCGCACCGCCGACTCGTACGAATACAATCCGGCCAGCGCGCCGCTGCTGCACATCGAATATCTCCTTCCCGGTCCGGCCGGCAGTCCGGTAGCCTTCAACACGCCGCCAGATGCCGACGCCACCGCCAACCAGATCGCCGAGCTCGCCGCGGCGGGCACTGCCATCGGCATCACCGCCTCGGCCACGGATCCGGACGCCGGTTCGACTGTTGCCTACAGCATCAATGATGCACGCTTCGCCATCAATGCCAGCACCGGCGTCATCACCCGCTCGGGCACCGGGACGCTCGACTTCGAAACCCAGTCGTCGATCAACCTGACGGTGACTGCAACCTCGTCGGACGGAAGCACGGCCAACCACACCTTCACCCTCGCCGTCCTCGACAGTCCGGAGCCGGTCGCCTTCAATACGCCGCCGGATGCCAACAGTGCCGCCAACCAGATCGCCCAGAACGCCGCCGCCGGCACGGCGGTCGGCATCACCGCGTCGGCCAAGGATCCCGACGCCGGATCGACAGTGACTTACACCATCGACGACTCGCGCTTCGCCATCAATTCCACCACCGGCGTCATCACGCGCTCAAGCACCGGCACGCTCAATGCGACGACCGAGCCCACAGTCACCTTCCACGTGAAGGCCACCTCGTCCGACGGCAGCACCGATACCCACGCCTTCAGCGTGAACGTTGCGGGCAACCAATTGCCGACATCGGTAACGCTGGAACATACAATCCTGACATCGCAGTGGTCGCCGCCGAGCCCCGACCCTATGGATATCGTCTATATCTCTCACCTCG
Source organism: Mesorhizobium album (assembly GCF_033977205.1). NCBI lineage: Bacteria > Pseudomonadati > Pseudomonadota > Alphaproteobacteria > Hyphomicrobiales > Phyllobacteriaceae > Mesorhizobium > Mesorhizobium album. The sequence goes on from NZ_JAVIIW010000047.1 coordinate 25,242, forward strand.
GCACGCTGCTGGTTGCTGACAGCGAAGTCGATGAAATGTCCATTTTTACCGGCAAGAATCTCTACCAGATGAATTTGAACGGCACCCTGGCGGGCACGCTGACGACCATCAGCTTTTCCGATGAGCCGGCCGGGGTCGCCTACAACCCAGCCAACCACCATCTCTTCTTCGCGGACGACACCGGCACGAAGAGCGTTTATGAGCTGAATCCCGGGGCGGATGGGCGTTACAACACATCCGATGACATCCTGACCTCGTTCAAGACGTCGGCATTCGGCAGTTCGGACCCGGAGGGGATCACGTATGACACAAATCGTGGGGTGCTGTATGTCGCGGACGGCACAACTCAGACGATTTACACCGTCGCTCCAGGCCCGAACGGCAGATTCGATGGCGTCCCGAGCACGGGCGGCGATGACATCGTGACGAGTTTTTCCGCGCGGTCGCTCGGAACCCCCTCTGACGAGAGTGTTGCGTATGACCCGGTCCACGACCTCCTCTATATCATTCAGTCACGTAACTCGGTGGCAATGGTGACACCGACCGGACAGTTGTTGGGCACGCTCGATATCTCCGCGGCCCAGGCCCACAAGCCGTCAGGTTTGGCGCTGGCGCCAAGCAGCGGCGATCCGAGCCATCATATGAGCCTCTACATCACCGATCGCGGTGTGGATAACGATTCGAATCCGACCGAGAACGACGGCAAGGTCTACGAATTCCAATTGAACGATTGGCTGCTCGTCTGATCCAAAGCGACCTTTAAACACTCATCCCTGGAACGATAACCGCCCTCCGCGCGAGTAAGGCCGAGGCGACGAGCACGGCCGGACTTGCGGGCTTTTGCTGTCTGCATCTGTGCTGCCCCGGCTGCTGCATGAGGGAGCGCGCGAAGGTCGCGGACAGTCCCGGCAAGACATCACCGACAGCAATGCAGCCGATTCCTTCGACCGTCGCCGCCTCGATCGCGATGAGCCGGAGTTGGCTGCGATGTCCAAATCCGGACCCATCGAGGCTCAGGTCCGGAAAATAGCGGCAAAGGAGATATGACATGTCCAAACCACCTCGGATTCCGGACAGCGGCAATACCCTTGGACCGATCACGGCGGAGTTCGATTCCGTTTCCTTGCTCAAGGGGCTCCACCTGATCGATGACCATTCGCCGGCCGGCGATCCGAGCGTCGCGGAGCACGACGAGGCTGATCTGCGGGGAGCTTCCCTCACGGGAGAAGCGAGCAACGACGACAACGGCCTCGCCGCCGAAGCCAGCGTGCGCGGCAACAGCAACAGCGCGGAGCAAGCCGCTGCCAAGATCGATGATCTCATCTCCACCCATCGGATCACCCCCACCTGGGCGGGCGATGGCGGAACGAAGCTGACCGGCCTCGCAGAGGCGGCCGCCAGAATTGGCATTCATCTCGACGACACCGTCGTCGAAACCCAGACAGCGAATGGCTTCGGCTCCTGGCAGCGTGCGGGCATGGGTCTCGCAGAAAGCACTCACACCGCCGCCAGCCCCGATGCAGCCGCCGGCACCGGCACGACCGCGACGGCGACCACGCTCGCCATCAACACTGCCCTTGGCGCTGACCCGATCTTCGAGACGAGGGTGGCGACCGCCGGTGACGACGTCGAGGAAAAAGGCTCCGGCACGATCGGAACCAACATCAACGATCTGGAACTGGGCTATGACGGCACCACACGCCAGACCGTCGGCATCCGATTCACCGGCATCAACATCCCGCAGGGTGCCATCATCACCAACGCCTACATCCAATTCCAAGCCAATGAGGTGAAGACCGGCGCGACCTCGCTGCTGATCCAGGGGGATAACGTCGACGACGCGAGCGCCTTCACCAGCACCGCCTTCAATGTCTCGTCGCTCCCCCGGACGACGGCATCCACCGCCTGGACGCCGGACCCGTGGAACATCGTGGGCGAGCACGGCCTTGCGGAGCGCACGCCGGACCTGACGGCGATCGTCCAGGAAATCGTCAACCGCTCGGGATGGTCGGCGCTCAACCACATGGCCTTCATCATCACCGGCACCGGCACGCGCACGGCTGATTCCTACGAATACAATCCGGCCAGCGCGCCGCTGCTGCACGTTGAGTATCTTCTGCCTGTTTCCGGCAGCCCCGTCGCGTTCAACACACCGGCCGATGCCGACCCCACCGCCAACCAGATCGCCGAGCTCGCTGCCGCCGGCACGGCGGTCGGGATAACGGCCTCCGCCTCGGACCCCGACGCCGGTTCGACCGTCACCTACAGCGTGAACGACACACGCTTCACCATCGACTCCGGCGGCGTCATCACCCGCTCGGCAACAGGCACGCTCGACTTCGAGACCCAGTCGTCGATCAACCTGATGGTGACGGCAACCTCATCCGACGGCAGCACCGCCAACCAGACCTACACCCTCGCTGTCCTCGACAGCCCGGAGCCGGTGGCCTTCAACACGCCGCCGGATGCCAATAGCGCGGTCAACCAGATCGCCCAGAGCGCCGCCGCCGGCACGGCGGTCGGGATCACGGCCTCGGCCAAGGATCCCGACGCCGGGTCGACGGTGACCTACACCGTCGATGACACGCGCTTCGCCATCAATTCCAGCACCGGCGTCATTACGCGCTCGGGCACCGGTACGCTCAATGCGACGACCGAGCCGACGATCAACCTTCACGTCACCGCAACCTCGTCCGACGGCAGCACCGCCGCGCAGGACTTTGCGGTCAGCGTGACCACAGGGCCAACCTTCGAGAGAAGGATCGCGACCAGCGCCGACGACGTCGAGCAAGGTCCGACGGGCGGGATGGACCTCACCAGCACCAATCTCGACATGGTGGTTGAGGGTACCAAGGTCCAGACGGTCGGAATGCGCTTCACCAGCGTCGACATTCCCTACGACGCCGTCATCACCAGCGCCTACATCCAGTTCCAGGCCCAAAATACGAGTACCGGCGCCGTGTCGCTCCTGATCCGGGGGGAAAGCGACGAAGCCACCCCCTTCGAGGTTGAGACAAACGATGTCACCGCGCGGCTGATGACGAATGCCTCGGTGACGTGGACGCCACCCGACTGGACCGTGAACAATGAAGCCAGCCTCGCCGAGCGCACCCCGGACCTCTCGGCGATCGTGCAGGAGATCATCAATCAGCCGGGCTATCTGCAACTCAACGACATGGCATTCGTCGTCAGCGGCAGCAGCGGCATCCGCAGGGCCAATTCCTTCGACGGGAGCCCTACCGGCGCCCCGCTACTGCACATCGAGTACTATGTGCCGACGACCGGCCCAGTCGGCTTCAAGCACCCGCAGGATGCCGACTCCGCCGCCAACCAGATCATCCAAAATGCAGCCGCGGGCACTCTGGTCCACATTACAGCCTCGGCCAAGGATCCCGATGTGACCGATACGGTCACCTACAGCATCAACGACTCGCGTTTCGCGATCGATGCCAATACGGGCGTCATCACGCGCTCAGGCACGGGAACGCTCAATGCCGCAACCGAGCCGTCGATCAACCTCCACGTCACCGCAACCTCGTCCGACGGGAGCACAGCCGGGCAGGACTACACCGTCAGCGTCATGCCGGCGACGGCGCCGCAGGTGCTATACCGGTATGCGGTCTTTGGTGACTACGGCGACACCGACCTCTCGGGCGAAAAGGCGGTGTCGGCGATGGTGCATGCCTGGAACGTCGATTTCATTCTCACAATAGGCGACAACGTCTACGCGCCGCAGGTGCTGGATGCCGCTGTCGGCCAGCAATATCACGACTATATCGGCAACTATCAGGGCGCCTACGGAAGCGGCAGCGCCATCAACCGCTTCTTTCCGACGTTAGGCAACCACGAATACAACGAAGGCAACGTCACCAACTACCTGAACTATTTCACACTGCCCGACAACGAGCGCTATTACGATTTCCAGGTAGGGCCGGTTCACTTCTTCGCCCTCAACAGCAACAAACAGGAGCCGGATGGCCGCAGCTACACCTCGGTGCAAGGCCATTGGATGCAAAACCTTCTCGCGAGTTCCGACGCGACCTTCAACGTCGCCTACTTCCATCACACGCCATACAATCCGAGCGGCTACACCGCCACCATGCGATGGCCCTTCGAGCAATGGGGTGTGAATGCGGTCTTTGCCGGCCACCAGCACAATTACTACCGCGAGAACCGGGACGACAACGGCGACGGCGTCTACCTTCCCTATACGACCACCGGTCTCGGCGGCTCCGGCAAGACCGTGCCCGACGTTGGTGCCAACCTGGTGACGGTCACGGACCAGGGCATGCTGATCGAGTTCTACAAGGTGAGCGCCTTTAACGGGACAACCGCAACCCCCATGTTGGTGGATTCCTACTTTGTCCCGACACCCGCCGGGCGCACGCCGACGCTCGTCAACGGCGGCTATGTCCTGAACGGCACGACGGGCGCGGACTATCTATGGGGCCTTGGCGGCAACGACACCCTCATCGGCGGCAAAGGCAACGATCTGCTGGTCGCCGGCAATCAGCACAATCTGTTCGTGTTCCACAAGGGAGATGGGCAGGATACCGTCATGAATTTCGTGGCTGGTACCGGCACCGGCGATGTCCTCGATCTCAGGGATTTCGGTATCAACAATGCCAGCCAGTTCCAGCAGGTGGCCACGAACCAGGGTTCGAACGTCGTGGCTACGCTGGGCGGCGGCGATCAGATCACGATCACCGGCGTCCATGTGGAGCAGTTCCAGGACGATAATTTCCTGAGTAGCCTGCTGCTCGCTTAGAGCAATTCCAGGAAAAGTGAGTAACGGTTTTCCGTCCGGAATTGCGTGAAAACAAAGAGATAGAGCGGTTCGGCGTTGCCATGAAACGGTGAACCGCTCCAGGGAGAATTCCAAGCACGCCGCGGCGACGCTGGCCGCCTGGCATCTCCCCGTGCTCGTTCCTGAGAATGCTCGAAAATCCGCGCATGCGGATGAGCCAGATCACCGCCCAGCAAAAAGCCCGGGCTGCTCAAGCGAGCGGTCCGGGCTTTCAATGACGTCAAATAAAGGTTAGCGCCTAAATTCTCGAAACCACTATTATCCAGTCTTGCCGGGAGGGCCTAGATGGATGTGGTTCTTGTCTCCCCAGCCGTTGCCCGGCCATCCACCCGATTTGGCGATCGCCCTGGAGTTCAAGCTTGTGCCGAGCAGAAGTGTAATGGCTGGCGGCGTCACCGCCGCGAAACGTCCTGCCTTCTTGAGAAAGTCTCGACGCGCCTGAGCTTCCGAAACGAGAATCTCCGACGCCCGCTCCAATTCGTTACTTTGCAATGCCATAGCACTACCCCCTTTCTGGCTAATCTACTTTAGAGATCGCAGGCAAATAAACCAGTACGTCAAAAGGCTTACATCTTGCGCGGGTGTTAACTAGATTTTCGCGCGCGAGTAAAAAAGGGTACGAACGACGCGACGCCCAAGATCGAGCGGACCGCGTCGCGCAAGACCATCGGCATGCAAGAACCGCCTGGCGCCCCACGCCAGATTGCCGGCCAGACGCAAGGGGGCGCCAAGGACAGGATGCTTCGCAGTAAAGACCCGTCTCCAGTGCTGGAAGCGGGCCATCGGGCGCACGCAGCTTGCTGGAATCCTGATCCCGAAGAATTGTTGCAAGGCCAGGAGTTGGGTGTCGAACGCATTGCGGGCGCCCCGGTCGGCCATGGCTGCCTGCAGCGCAGTCCAGTCCATGTCGTCGCTTTTTGCCAAACGCGCCAGATCATGAAGGTGCCTGAGATCAATCCGCCCGCGCCAGTAGTCCCCCTCCTTGAGGAGGTCGTGCACCATCCAGTGCAGGGCTTGAGAATGTGGGGGAGGAATTTTCACACGCAGGCCATCCCTGTCGACGAGCCGCGGGGGGGCGAACCCTTTTCCCTGAACGGGCCGCAACTCCAGCATTCCGACGTCCTGCTGGCGGGCCGCGCCGCGACCACCTGGCACCTGGATGTAGCCAAGCCCTTCCAGGCACATCCGGGCGATCGCCTCTTCGGCCGGCTCCACACCCAGATCGAGATCACTGGTCATCCTGCTGGGAACCCGATCGGCCACGGAAAGAAACAAGGGAACGGCGCCCTTGAACAGCAGCGGAACGATGCCGCGCCGGTTCAGGGCCGCGACGGCTTCAGTCAGTTGGGCGCGCAGACGCAGGTTCCGCTCGCGATTGCAGTCGTGAACGAACCGAAGGTACGCGCGCACGTCCTGCGGCAGGCCCTGGATCTGGCCGGCATGCGCGAGCGAGGAGAACAAGTCGGGCGTGAGCAGAGTGCGGTTGGCGAGGGCAATCACGGCCTGCCAGTCGGCCGTGGCGGGGGGGCGGCCGCGAAGTCCGGCGACCAGCGCATCGAGAGCATTGCCGACGCGCATCATCGGCATGCCTTCGCGATCAGCTCCACCGCATCGTCGAGCCTGGAATAGGTCAGGCAATAGGCCTGCGCCGATCCGATGACCTTGGTCAGCGTATCAAACGCTGTGCCGGTCAGTTCTCTGCCGGGGGCAAAAGCGCCGTTGAGCAGGCCGCGCAAAGCGCTCGCCGGATCGACCGGCGCCAGGCAGGCTTTCGCGTCGTGACCTCGACGGAGCAGGATCACACTGCCGACGGACTGAGGAGAATGCGGTGCGAACGTACTGGGCACAGCAAACCGCACGCGCCTGCGATCCGGGCGGCGAAAGATCGGACGGGCATGGAGATCTGGGCAGAATTCGGCCAGAAGCGGCCATGCTCCCGCCTTGACAGCGGGAGCAAACGGAAGACCCACGCACCGCCCTTTCGAGTCCAGCAGCGCCACGTCGTCCGCGGCGAAGCCGAAGCCTGCATGGACCAATGCCATGGTCAAAGTCGTCTTGCCCGCGCCCGGATTTCCGCAGAGGAGCACGACACGTTGGTTTCCGACAAGCGCAGCCGCATGGACGGCAAGTTCATAGGCGCCATGCTCGAGAACCTCGGTGAGCAACTGCCCTTTCAGCATGACGGGAAGTTCGTCGGGCGAGCAGGACTGGATCCAGTCGGAATCCCGGAACAGATGAATCCGTCCGCGGTGCTCGGCCAGATGTAGCAGAATATCTGCAGCATCTGTCTGAACTTCGAGATGCCGAAATACGGCGATGGCCGGAAAGGCCCAGGCCGCCGGATAGGCGATGCGTATATGAAGGCCAGCAATGGCGACCACCCGACTCACATGCTCGTATGCCGACGGCGGAGACAAAGGCGCACGGGGCCGTATCAGACCCAGCCGTTCCCAATCCTCGAGCGCCGCCTCGACATACCTATTTGCCTCGTGCCTATCGATGCCGCCGCGCGCAATCTCGAACGCAATGGCCGCCGGCGGCATGCCTTCTTCCACAGAGCACCAGATGTCGGCAGCGGTATCGTTGACGGCGAAGATGGCCTGCCCGCGTGAGTCGAACAGGATGTTTTGCCTTCTGACCCGCGCCAGCCGGCCCTGGATCACGAAGGTGGAGGGGCTGTGGTCGGCAGGACCTGCCGCCACGGTTCCATCAACTGCCCGGTGCTGGCTCATCGGGTGGGCGTCCCCCCGTCCGCCAATGCGCGGCGGCGATCCAAGCCATCGGATTTTGGAAGCGTCGCGATGGCCGGAACCGGTCTCGCTGCGGGATGCATACCGGCTGCGGATGGTCGGGCCAATTCATCGAAAACGTCGGGATTTTGCGCGAGCCGCCAACGCAACCAGAGCCCGGTGGCAAAGGAGGTGAGTATCGAGGCGGTCACCAGCGCCGTGAAAAAGCGCTCGTTTATGATGCCGGCAGCATAGGCCACGCTCGCCAGCACGATGCCGGGCCCGCCGCGCGTGTTCATGGCGACGCCGTAATCAAAGGCCCTGGCCCAGCCGGCACCTGCCGTCCTTGCGGCGACGGTGCAGCTCGCCAGTTTGATGGCCGTGCTCGTGACGATGAAGAGGAGGGTGAGCGTGCCGTCGAATTGATGCGCCAGATCGAGCCGCAAGCCGACGAGCGCGAAGTAGATCGGCACGAAGAACCAGATCGAGATGTCGGCGATGTGTTGTTTCACCGCAGCAAGGTGCCGCGAAGGAAACCGCGTCATCACGAGACCGGCCAAAAGCGCGGCGAAGACGACGTTCACATGCAAGAGGCTCGCGGCCGCTACGAAGAGCAGGCACAGCAGCATGGTGTAGCCGGTCAGAGGCGCTTCGGTGAACTTCCCAAAGGCTCTTCGACGAATTGCGCGCGCGGCCGCCGGTGCGAGGAAGAGCGAGGCAAGCACGAAGGCGAGGTTGACCGCAATGACACGCGCGATGCCTGCCGCATCGGCGGCGTCGCCGCGTTGCACCGCCGTGGCGATGGCAAGCAAGCTCCAGAGAATGAGATCCTGAATAGTCGCGGCGCCGATCACATTGCGTGCGAAGGAGCTGTCCATCAGGCCAAGATCAAGGAAGATGCGCGAGATGACCGGGATCGAGGTGACGCCAACGGCAATACCCATCACCAGCTTGAAAGCGAAGCCATCGCCCGCCTGTGCGTCCGCAAACAGCGGCGCGCCTGCATAGCCCAATGCGAACGGAATCGCCAACGCGCCGACCACCAGCGCCGGTATGATACGGCCCGACCCTGCCGCGCTCTCCGCCTGCATCTTGAAGCCGGCTGTGAACATCAGCAGGACGAGGCCCAACCAGTAGAAGGCTGAAAGCAAGGCGCCCTGCGCGGGAAACCCGGCAAACAGCCATTCGTGCGCCTCGGAGGAGACAAGTCCCAGCCCGGACGGGCCCAGCGCGATCCCGCCCGCGATTTCGCCAATCACGCGCGGCAGCCTCAGCCGTTCGAACATATGGCCGCCGCCCAATGCGCCGACGAGCAGCAGCACCAGGGACAGAAAGAACCGCGCGAGCTCGGGGTCGCTCATGGCGCCGCTCCAGTCGCCGGCGCGGCCGGAAGGTGAGCGCGCGATGTCACTGGACGGAACCGGTCAATTCCAGACATAGGAGGCAACGATCCGCGCTGCGAGCTCATCCACGGAATATGCCTCGGTGTCGAGCACGAGATCCGGGTTGTCCGGCGGCCGATACTCACTGTTGTAGCCGATGAGCGTATCGATCTCGCCGCGCATCGCCCTGCCATAGAGCCCCTTCGGGTCCCTTTGCGCGCAGGCCTGGACGGAGCAGGCGACATAGCCGATCGTCAGGTTCCTGACATTTTCGCGAACATAATCGCGGGCGTCTTGCCCGGCCGTCAGCGCGGCAACCACGACCTGCAGGCCGGCATCGGCCGCCTTGTTGGCCAGATGCACCAGGACCGAGACCACGCGAAGCCGGCTGTCGGCGCCAAATCCGAGATCGGGTCCGAAGAAGCCGCGAACCTCATCGCCGTCATAGAGAATGGCCGGCACCCCCTGCCCTCGCAAATCCGCGACAACACGGGTTGCGAGCGTCGTCTTGCCGGCCGAGGTCGGGCCGAGCAGCCATAGCACGGTGCCGGGTTGCGAATAGCCGAGGCCTTGTCGGGACGTCGGCTCGAAATGCTTCGTTGCGTTAGCCATGTTTCCCCGCTTGCGCTCTATTCCTGGAACAGAGCGTGTTTCATCATCATCTCGGCGCGCACGACGTCCTGCACCTCGGATCGCATCATCCAGTTCGGCAATGCCTCTCCCGCCCTCAGGGCGCGCCGTATCTCCGAGCCGCTGATGGGCGTTGCCGCCTCGCAGGCGTTCAAGTCGACATAGCGCTCAGACTGGCTGTCGTAGCCGATGGCATCGAAGAAGATCGGTTCTATGCCTATGTCTCCGAGTTCATCGAACAGCTCCCTGCCTGCGCTCGCGCCGTAGAAGCCGCCGACGCCCGAGTGATCCCGACCGATGATGAAATGGCTGCAGCCCATGTTCTTGCGGCAGAGCGCGGTGAAGACCGCCTCGCGCGGACCAGCAAATCGCGGATAGGTTATGAAGCTTGCGAGCACCACCTTGCCCGGCGGATAAATGCCGTAGTCGAGCATGGCCTGGTAGCCGTCGAGTATGAGGTGCGGCATGAAATCCCCGCGTTTGGCGTTTCCAACCACCGGGTTGATCAGCAGGCCGTCGGCGTAAGTGCGCTCCAGGGCTGCCATCTGGATCGCCTCGTGGGCGCGATGGACCAGGTTGCGGCTATGGAAGGCCACAACGCGGCTCCAGCCCTTATGCGCAAAGACCATGCGCAGCTGGGCCGGCGTCAGGTCATAGCGCCGGTAGGGCAATGGCAGCGGCTGGATGAGGGTGATGTCACCGCCCAGGAAATGTCCGCCGCGCGCAAGCACGCGCGCGACGCCGGGATGCTCGCGCGAGTCCGTGCCGAACCATTTGCGCGCTAGCAGCTCCGGCTCGAACTCGTAGGTTTCGCCGATGTCGAGAACGGAATGCGCCATTCCGTTCTTGCTGGAAAGGAGAACACGGTCGCCCTCAGAAAATCGGCTTGCGATCTCCTTCGGGACTGCCAGGACAACCGGCATTGTCCAGGCCAGGCCGGAGGGAAGCCGGTTGTATTCGAGCACGCTTTCCAGGCACGCCCTGTCCATGAAGCCCGACAGCGGCGAGAAGGTGCCGCGGGCGATCTGCTCGACGTCGGTCAATTCGTCGTCATCGACCATGATCGTTGGCAGATCCCCGATTTCCAGATCTTCGGCCGGTCCAAGCGTTCGGCTGACCAGGCGCCCGCCATGAGGCTCGACACCGGCCAGCAAGGACGATGGGCGCACCCGGATTGAATGCGTGCCGTTATGTGCATTGCGCCGGAATTGCTCGGCGACCTTGACCACCATCCTCGCACAGTTCACCGGATATTGACCGATGGCTGTTTCGGCCGCCAGGACCAGGCCGTCGGCGCCGTCAGCCAGAGTGTTGTAGATGTCGTTGACTTCGGCGCGTGTCGGTGTCGGCGAACTCGTCATCGACTCCAGCAGGTTCGTTGCGACATAGACCTTCGCGCCATGCGCCTTGGCGTTTCGGATGATCATCTTCTGAAATGCGGGAATCTGCTCGATCGGAACCTCGCGGGACAGGTCGCCACGGTCGATCAGGATCGCGTCCGACTTCTCGGCGATGGCGGCGAGATTGCGCAGGCCGCTCAGGCATTCGATCTTGGAGATGACGATCGCACCGGGGCCGGCTTTGGCCCGGATCCCGTCGATGTCCGACGCACGATGCGCGAAGGAAAGCGCGAAATGGCGGATGCCCATCCGGCGGCCGATCGCGATGGCGGCGAGATCCTTGTCGGTGAGCGGCGGCATCTCGAGCGTGCGCTGCACCGTCACGGCCTTGTTCTGGCCGAGCTCACCACCATTCAGGACCCTCAGTATCACCGCGTCCTTGTTCTTCTCCACGACCTGGGTCAGGACTGCGTTGAAATCGATGCTGATGAAGTCGCCGACCTGAAGCTTGTCGACGATGTATGCCGGATAGAAACTGATGCTGAACTGGTCGCCCGCTACCGGGCGCGCGCTCGCAGTCAAGAACCGGTTCTCACGCACCGTGACCTTGCCTTCGGCCAGCGGGCCGGTGCGAACCTGCGCGCCTTCAGTGTCGAGGCAGAGCGGAATGTCCGTCCGCTTGTGAATGAAGGCAATGATCCGCTCGAGGTCCTCGATCTTCGTGTGAGACAGGTTGAGTCGCAGCAGCGACGTGCCGACCCGTTCCAGCCAATGGATGACCTTGTCGTTGAGCGATGCCGGACCCAGCGTGCACAGCAGCTCGACTTCCTTAGCTTTCATGGCTTCCCACCTTTATTTGGGCTTGCGATGCATTCGATGAAGGGATGAACCGATCGATCCGGCGATGAGGCGCGAACATGGACGCGTTGAACGCTTACCTTTTGCGCTCGGACCGGGCGATCACAGGTGATGCGGCTATGAAACGGTGCGATCCGCTTTCGCCGCCGATGCGATTTTTCTCACAGCGCTTCGTCGGAAAACCGGGCCACGTCACTATGTGCGGCGATCCACTGGGAATGCGCCTTGTCCCAGTGTCGGCGTGCGTCGATCCCCTTCAGCACCCTGAAGCCGGACGGCGGCATCGGGAATGTGGACGGGATCGGCTCGTCGGGCAGCCACAACAGCATGTTGTCTCGACATTCGATCGCCAGCCGCCACGTCCGTTCCAGACGATGAAACCCACGCATGTTTGCCGCGGCGAGCGCAAAGACCGATCCTGTGATCCGCAGCCTGGGTGATCGGTCGGTGGCTTTGACCGGCGTCTGATGAGTGATTTCACCCTTGGCCAGATACGCGTGCATGTGGATGAGCGTTCCGTCGATGTGCACGGTTTCCTTTGTTCCGTCCCGCTCGTTTTTTGCCGGATCCACGCTGATCCCCGAGAAGCACCCATCGAACAGGCAATCTTCGATGGTGCCGCTGAGCAGATAGTCGTTCTCCACCGCGTCATCCCGGATCTCGCTGAGCCAGCAGCCTTTAAGGCGAAAGCCCGTGGCCCCTTCGGTGAAGCGAACAGCGTCCCAGCAGCGGCGTGCGCGAACACCCTCTATCGTCGCGCCGGCGCTTTCGCCCCTGACGAGAAGAGCCGCGCTGTTGCAGTAAGTGTCCTCCCAATCCGAGGTCTGCGGCACCTCGCCGTTGAAGCGCCCGCCGATGAACCGAACGCCGGGACAGTCGCGGATGACGACCGGATAACGATTGATGGGCAGCGTCCCCTCATCGCAGCCCATCGTCGCGCTCGGATCGCCGTTCCTGCTGTTGGCAACGATGAAGGAAGCATTCCGGGCATCGATTGTTGCTCCCGCCGGCAGGTCCCGCATCGATTGTTGCTGATAGCCATACTCGCCGCCCAGCACGATCGGCTGGCCGTCCCCGCCGATGCCGGCCGGGAGAGGCGCCTGCCCGCCTTCCACCTTTTGCGAGCCGGACAACAGAGCCAATACGGGATAGGAGCCGGCAAGGCGCATGAATGAACGGCGATCCATTTTCGCGCTCATCGTTTCAAACCCGTCGATCTGCCAAATCACTCAGCCGATGGCTGTCGAGGCAGGCCAGCAGCACTGCCTCGAGGGCGCGTTCCGCCACATCCTCGGGCGATGACAGTCTGTCCACTTCGACGGCCGCCATGACGCCGGCCTGATCTTGCGTTCGCATTTCCCTGCCGAGATCGGCCGCCATCTCGCGGCAGGCACGATCCGCCGAGGACCAGAGATCGTCGTTGGTGTCAGGTGTTGCCCTTTGTATCCGCGAGGATCGGTCGCCCCTTGCCAGGAGTCGATCTCGTGCGACATCGATGCCGCCGCGCAGATGGACAAAAACCATGTCGTGCACGCCAATGGCGGACAAGATATCCTGCCATTTCTCGGATGTCTTTCGATGCTTGCTTTTCAGAAATATTGACCAGAACCCCTGCAATAAGCCCTGATCCATTATGACGATCGAGTTTGTTCTTGTTCGCTCGTTCTCGATGTAGGCGACCAAAACGGAAAGATTCCAGATAACCCTGATGATATCTGCAACCGAGGCCTGGCCGCTTTCGATGACAAAGCGAGCAATCCGTCCGAACAATGAACGGAACTCGGCATTCCGGAATCGTGGGGCGACAATGCCTATCCTGTAAGCCTGCCTCCTGGCGAATGATCTTGGTTCCCGGGCCATTCTCACGTCGCCCAGCAGCGGGCCGCACCGCCGCAAGCTGTCCGCCAACAGACCGGAGGCGGTCGTTTTTCCAATCCCGGGGAGACCGAAGAATTCCACAAATCGAATGTCCGACCGAAGCACGCGCGCCTCAGCATTTGGCGGCAGGCTTTCAGCCGGCTCGCGAAGCGTGTGCGAAGTCATTGGATTCGAGCTGGAGGAAATAACCCAGGAGGATCAAAGAGCGGAAATAAGCTCTCGCTCTTCTTCAGTTCCTCAGTGTTCGTATGCCACCCACGCGGTGCCCGTGTACCGCGTCGCATTCCCGGCAGGCGCGGCCTGCGGCGGTCGCTGCGTTCCACGGTAGAACATGAGCAGTGCCAATGGCAGCCAGAAGAAAGGCGCGGTCGATGGCCCAAAGGAATCGCTCATCTGATTTGCGACGAGGTAATTCCACACCGAAACCGATGTACCGAGCACCATCACATTCGTCTTTGTAGCGAACTCGCCCTTATCGTTGCCGATCAAGGTGCTAAGGACGGCGCTGATCAGATACGCCGTGACGAGTAAGACGATGATCGTTACCAACGCGAGACCGGGCACTCCCAGCGTCCTGAAATAATCGATGAACAGGTTGTGGCTGTGGGGAGCTATGTCGCCTATCCACTGGCCCGCCCCCACCCCGAGGAACGGATGGGCCAAGCCCAGATTGATCGAAATCGACCATAGGATTTGCCGCGATATCATGGAATGCGTATCGCTCCCCGAGAGCTGATCGAAAAGCAGGCTGTAAGCCCGTGGATTGAAATGCTGCAATGTCCGCAAACTCGCAAAAACCAATATCGGAGACGCAAATATCCCAACAATTATTGATATTGGATTCTTCTTTCTCCTTATAAGATATATACTGTATAGTACAAAGAATACCCCAAGACCAGCAACACCAACAACGAAATTGGTCTTTGAACCTGATTTCACCAGACCCAAGAGCACCGCCATGAGGCAGCCCACGAGAAGAACCCGATACCTGCGGGAAACGGTCAATCTCGCGGCGACAAGCGGCAGACCCGCCGAGAGGGCAATTCCCAGTTGGTTTGAATGCTTGAAATATCCTTCGGCCCTGTCGTGGAACCTGGCACCGCCCAGGCCGATTGTCACGAGGCACGACGTTACGACGCTCATGATGATCATCGCCGTTACGATCCTGTCAACCGCCTCGGGACCCTTAGGCCTCACGGAGATCGCCGTAACGGCCGGGATAGTGGCGAAACCAAACACCTGCGCGAAGATCGCGCGTCCGGTCCTGATCGGATCGTCGGCGTAGGTCATCGATAGCAGGGAAAAAACGATGATGAGGGCAGATGTCGTCAGCACAGCGATTGCCAAGGCCGCTTCAGTCCGATGAAGGCGTCTTGCTAACTCGCTGTAGGAGGCGACGCTTACCAAAGCGCAGAACAGGGCCAGCAAGAAGGAAATTGAGCCGTCAGCTCCGCCAATCCGAGCGGCGCCTGGGAACCAGGTCGACAAGATAAGCAGAAGAATGGATGCTTGCAGCATGGGACAGTTATATTCGCCGGAGACGACGCTTCCCGTTTCTTGGGCGCCTATGAGGCCGCCAGGTGGGGATGACATGCTTGCGGCAACCTTCCGGCGCAACAATTCAAGGCATGCTGCCGCACGGCGGGTGATTACCCCGCACACCTGTTCAATAAGCAGCGTAAGCTCAGCCGACGGATAAGAAAATGAGCGAAAACGTGCCTTTGGGACAGGGCGCCCATACGCCTTTTGTGCGAATGGCGTCCCGGTGGTCGCAGGTCACGGGGACGACAAGCGACAAGTGGTCAAAAGGGGTGATCAAAAAGGCGATCAAAGTCATGTTGGTACGGTCTCGCGGACGTGGGAGACTTGGCACGCGGCACACTGATTCTTCCATCATCGGAGATCGCCGTGCTTTGGAGCCTTGTCGCAGCCGGCGTGGCCGGCATCCTGCTGGGATTTCGCGCTCGTGCGCCTGCACTGATCGTCGCGACCGCGATGGTTGTCGTGGCCGGCGCCGTCATGGGCGATACGGGCGGCCTGTTTGACCGGCATCGCCTGCTTTCGATCCTGCTGCTTGTTGCAACGCTGCAGTGCGCCTATCTGATCGGCCTCTTCCTTGGCCTCGTCTGGCACCGCAGCGTGACCCGCGAACGATGAGCTCAAGCTGCGCCACATCAATCCATTCAATGAAAGACGTCTTGCTTAAGAACGCTTGTGTCAGGACGCCTGGTCGAATTTCATCACGGCAAAGACCGTCCGGGTGAGAATGACGAGATCGGCCCATATCGACCAGTTCCGCACATAGCGGCTGTCGGTGGCGACGCGACTGGGATAGTCCATTGCGTCCCTGCCGGTCACCTGCCACAGACCGGTAAGGCCGGGACGGGCTTTGAGATAGTCGGCCGCCCAGATGCCGTAGCGTTGCAATTCGTCAGGAACGACCGGCCGTGGACCGACGCAACTCATATCGCCGCGCAACACGTTGATCAGCTGAGGCAGCTCATCCAGGCTCGACTTCCTGAGGATATGCCCCAGGAAGGTGATGCGCGGGTCGTGCTTGAGCTTCCAGTTCTGCTCCCACTCCCTGGCGGCCTCCGGATTGCTCGCAAGATGGTCGCGCAGAACCTGCGAAGAGTTGGCCACCATGGTCCTGAACTTGTAGCAGGCGAATGGCTTGCCGTCGAAACCGACACGGGTGTGGGAGAATATCGCCGGCCCGCCGTCGGCCAGCCGAACCAGAAGCGCAATCGCCAGCATGACCGGCGCAGCCAGGATAAGCGCGATCAGCGCGACGGTGATGTCCATTATCCGCTTGCGACGGCCTCCGAGCGGATGACGGTTGTGGCCGACGCGGACGCCGGGCCTGCGGGGTTTTGTATCAAACGCACTGATTGTCACGGGTTTACCGAGGAGCGCCATGGGAGTGGAGTGCAGTTAGCTGTGCAATTCCTGCGCCCAACTTCACAGCGGGGGATCATCGCGGACAAGAGCCGCAAAGGAGGTAGCACCCCCGCTGCCGACGATTACCCCCTTAGCCTTATTCACCGGCGCCGCATGTCGCTTGCCGATCAGTTCGGGAGGCGGCGCAAGCGCTCAGTCCGCCTGCCGGCGCAATAGCGGTAGCCGGCCTGGCGCCCCTATTCATTCGGAGGAACCGCGCGCCGCCGGAGCGGCCGGGCTAAGTCTTCCGACCCAAACGACGTATCAGGCGCATCCGATTGCCGTGGTAGAAGTTCGAGCAAATTCGCCCCTAGGCTGCGCAATGATTTGCTGAATGAAACATTGGAACTGGGTCTGTTGGGGGTCAGTCGAAAAGTGCATTCCAGTACCGGCCGCCGCCGAAACAATTGAAGAAATCCGAGCCCACGCTGAAAAATGCGCAAGCCGGCAAAGGCGCTCGAGGCCTGAATGCATGCGCATTTCGCGCGCCCAATCGAGATCCCGCAAGGTGGGTTGCCCGCCCAGGGCTGTTTTACCGGCCGGCCTGATCGTGGAGAGCGCGTAACGTGACGCACAGCTCAATGCCGTCATCATTTGAGGTCCCGGCAAGGCCGGCTGCCCGCCCGGTTTCCGAGGTCGACCGTGAGGAAGCGCTTGCCGTCGTGCGCGAGCAAATAGCCTTGCTCGATCTCGATCTCTGCGGCCTCACCGTGGTCGTTGGTGCCGCCACGGGATATCAGGCAATAGCCGCTACGGCGGCCGCGCTGGCCAATGCCGGCCGTGTCATAGCGCTCACCCGAGACTCCCAACGGCATCCCGACCGGGTGGCAGCCGGCCATGCGACGCTGGCGTTTGCCAGGCAGGCCAAAGTCTCCGAGCGAGTGGAAGTGACGAACAGAATCGACAGCCGCAAATGGCAGAACGTCGACCTCCTCGCGAATTGTCTCCAGGTTGGGCCGATTTCGCGTTCGCTCGTCGAGCTCCTGCCCTCCCATGCGGTGGTTTCGCTGATGGCTGAGCCGTGGGAGCTCAGGCCAGGCGTCGTCGACTTCGACGGTTGCGACGACGCCGGCATCAAGGTCGCAGCGCCCAACCTCGGCCATCCCGCAATAGGCCTGTTGGCCGACTTCGCGCGGTTATGCTCTATCCTGCTCGATGACGCCGGCATCGATCAACACGGCGCGTCGATCGCCGTTGTCAGCGATACGCCCTGCGGACCAGTCATCGAGCATGCGCTGCGCGAGCGTGGAGCGAGAACGGACGTGTTCGCGCATCCGTTGCTTATGACCGGCAGCAAATGGGATGCGATCGTTGTCGCGATGCGGCCCTCGGACAAGCCGCCAATGGATATCAACTGCCTGGGCCATATTGCCGCGAATGCGCGCAACGCGCTGCTGGTGCAATTCAGCGGCGAGATCGATCGCTCCGCCGCCCACTATTTCGGCCTCAGGGTGTGGCCGCCGAAGCGGCCGGCTCGCGGTCAATTGGGCCTGCCGCTCGAGGCGCTGGGCGCGGCTCCGACGATCCGCAAGCTGATCGGCGGGCTGAAGGCTGCCGAAGCCGCCTATCGCGGCGCGGATCTGGGGACGGACAGCGTCGGATTCATCGTGAAGGCCGGAACGGCCGACCGGGGGCGCGCCGGACCATTCGCCGACGCGCCACCATTTCAGGAAAGGGGTCCGCGGGGGAGGTCGACCCTCTGAGCATCCGGCGGCCAGACCCGCAAACGGCCCTTCAAAGCATCATCTCTCTAAGCTTGTAGGCCACCTCCGTACGGTTCGTCGCCTTCAGCTTTTTCATGATGTTGCGGATATGGACCTTCACCGTGCTCTCACACAGGTTGAGCTCGTAGGCGATTATCTTGTTAGCCTTGCCTTTCCTCAGCGCCTCCACAACCGCGGCCTCGCGTGTAGTGAACACGCCGGTGAGTGGGCGGGCGCTGTTTGCGGCCGCATGGATAACCTCGCGAAGCGCCAGTATAGAACTGGCGGGCACGAAGATTCCTCCGGCGCGGGCGAGACCGGTGGCCTCGGCCGCAACCCTCACGGTTACACTCGTGGGAATGTAGCCGCGCGCGCCGCTTTCAAGAGCCGCGAGAATCTCTCCCGGTTCGTCGGAATCGGCCACCACGATCACCGGCACGGCGCCGACCTCGGCGACGAAATGCAAGAGCTCCGCCCGAACGCTCTGATCGGTGACCTTCCTTGCGCCCAAGATCACAAGGAAGGCGGATGGCTCCGACGCGTCTGCGATGTGGCGCAGTTCATCAAGCGATCCCACCGCCCGGACACGGAAGGCGGGATGGTGTTCGATGAGGCCGCGAGCGAGACATTCTCGCTCAAGTGCCCGCTTGTCGATAATTACAACGAGGCCGTCGGATGTATGTACTTCCTCTTCGAGACCGGGACTGCCGACCCCATTCCCATCCGGCAGATACCCATTATGCACTGTTCCTGTCGTGTCATTCCAAAGATCGGGAATTCGAGAGTACCCCATGCTACTTACTCCTCTCCGCCACCCATTCTGCTTTTTGTTTTTCCTTTCTTTGGCTTCGCGTCCTCGCCAAGCCTTCCATTTGTCACAGAATGTCCCATCCAAGGCGTTTCCGCCCTGTGCGTTACACTAACACCCACAGGAGTAGGCACGGACGCCTATTCAACATGCGGCGTACATGACCACTCCGCTCAATTGAGGCAGCCGCCCCGCGACCTACCCAATTCAATACTACGACGCTGTGGAAAACCCGCATTAATCCGGGTTAACAATTTGCTAATAATATCTTAGGTGGCTAATTTAGTCCAAAAGTATTGCAACTTGCAATTGCAATTCTGGAAAATGCACCCAGAAGCCGAATCCGGGTTCCTCTGCATGGATGTTGCGCCAGAAGGCAGCCGGGCTCGAGCCACGAAAGCGCGGCGTCGCGGCGGGCCGATGAACGCGTCCGGTTGATCGTGATTGCCCTGCCGTTGGTCGGGGATCGCTTCGCATGGCCTTCACCATCTGCCGACGCGAGCACGAACTGGCGCGAATCTCGCAGCGTCTTCGCTCAAGCGAGATGGCTGTGATGCCTCCCACTTGCCGCCATCGCCAGGATCCGAGCCCGGCGATAGGCATCCGGGATGGACAAAGCCCATACGAACAATCCGAACGCATGTCGCCCGATATACGATTGATCCGGGGTTGTCGTCATGTAGCTGATCACGGAAAAGAAAAGCACGAAGAAAGCAAACGCCAGTCCGCGCTTTGCCTCGCCTACAGCGAAGTGGCCCGCCCCGGGGAAGAGTATCGCCAGAGCAAGGACCAGGTAAGGGTTGATCGGCTTGGCCATGGACGACCTCAGGCGGCTTCGTAGACTGGAATGCTGGCCTCACTCGCAGCCGCCGCCTCGCTCAAGGCCTTGGCCTCCGCGACGGCCTTGCCGACGAGGTCAGTTGAAATCGTTGCGACGGCAAAGCGTATCTGGCGCAGGAACAGATGTGCTGCGCGCTCGCCCTGGGCGGCCTGGCGGATCACCCGAGTACCGCGAGGCGAAATGACGGCTTCCTTCACGCCTGGATCGGAAAAGAGGCTTCGGAACATCGTTGCGGCGCGCTCGACCTGCCACTCAGTGGCGCGACCGTCGCCCCGCATCAACAGTGACACGTCCATGTCCGGCGGCGCCATCCATTCAGGCAAGTCGTGGACGAGCGAGTAATATTCAGCACCGGTCGGGCGGGCGAGCGCGCCAATCGCTGGCCGGTTGCATTCGCGAAGCTCGCTCAGTGTCACTCTGAGCCAGAGCTGCGGCAGTCGACGCGTCACCATGGTGTCGGCAAGGAGTTCGACGCGGATCTGCCTGCCGTCCTCGAGGCGGCTGACGAGAATGGGAAAATGATCGTGGGCGAAGCTGATCCGTGCGTCGGAAAAGAGCTTTGCCGCCTCGTCAAGAAGCCCCCTGCGTTTCGCGAGGATGGCACGATGGTCGCTGATCGCCCGCTTGCTCATCCAAGCGCAGACGGCGGCGATGAACGCGGAAAGAGCGATTGTGGTGATCATTGGAGATCGCCTTGATGAGGACGTGGCGGCGCGGGAAGCACGCCGCCGCGTCTGACGGGTTCAGTAACCGGCGGGCTTCGGCCAGGGCATGGTGAACTGGTCACCCCGACGCACGAACCGGTAGCGCCGGAAATGGAACCAGAGCGATGCAACGATGTAGAAGCACATCATCGCGCTGAGCTGGGTGCCGTAGCCGAGGAACACGGCGAAATAGGCCGCAGCGCACAGCGTCAGCAGGACGATCACCGGTAGCGGGTGGAGCGGATGTACATAGCCGCGCTTGATCGTGTCGAGCGGCCATTTGCGCCGGAACATGACCATGTTGAAGGTCATGAAGGTGTAGCCGAGCAGGCCCGACAGAATCGAGAAGGTCACGACCTGGTCGAGCGGCGCACCAAGCGCGAAGATGAGCGCGATGGGAACCAGGAACACGATCGACCGGTACGGCGTGCGGTAGACCGGGTGCACCGCGCCGAACCAGCTCGGCAGGTAGCGGTCGCGACCCATCGAGAACCAGGCACGCGAGGCGTCGTTGATGCATCCGTTTGCCGAGGCGAGCGTCGAGAACATCGTACCGACGAAGAGGAGCACCATCAACCCGGCATTGCCCGTGACGCGCGCGGCGTCGAAGAGCGGCGTTCCGGCTTGGCCGAGATATTCCCAAGGCAGAAGGCCTGAGCAGACATACCAGGTCATGGTCGCGGCGATCAGCAGCGTCATGATGCCGGCCATGGTGCCGTAGGGCAGCGAACGCGCCGGCGATCGCACTTCTTCGGCGGCCTGACAGGTTCCCTCGATGCCGAGATAGTACCACAAGCCGAAGTGCAGGGCCGCGACGATGCCGATCCAGCCATAGGGAAGCGGAGACGTCGTGATCGCCGAAAAGTCCATCGGCACGGCAGAGGCACCGAGTTGCACAGAGACAAACAGGGCAATGATCGCCAGGAAGGCAATGGCCGTGATTACCAGATTGAAGGTCAACGTGGCCAGCACACCGCGGAAATTGAGCCACGCCAGGAACATGATGGAAAGGATGATGAACGGCTTCTGGTTGAGGCCGGTATGGCCCATCATCCCTGCGACCGTGTCGAGCAGATAGCCCACGGTGATCGCGTTGGCCGCCTCGAGCATGGTGTAGGCCATGACAAGAAACAGGCCGACATTAAAGGCCATCAACGGCCCGACGATGTGCTTGGCCTGAGCGTACTGGCCGCCAGCGGCAGCAATGGTCGACGTCACTTCGGAGTCGATCATCGCCACGCAGGTGTAGAGCAGACCGGCCACCCAGCAGGCGGCGAGCCCGGCGATCATGCCGCCTTTGCCGACAGAGAAGTTCCAGCCCATATATTCGCCGACAAGCACGATACCGACGCCGAGAGCCCAGATATGGGCGGGACCAAGAACGCGCAGGAGTTGAAGCCGCTCGGTCGCCGGCGCGGTTGCAGTCACGTTTGCCATTTCCGTCCCCTTCAGATCTGGTGGCGCTCGGCCGTCACCTCGATCTCGCCTTCGCGTGATGAGGTCAGCAGCTCGTTGTCGTAGGTGGTGTCGATGCGAATGAGATTCATAAGCATCAGCGCACCGAACATGGCTGAGAGGGCCCAGGCCACGTATTCGAGAATATTCCAGATATCCATGGTCGCCTCCCTATCGCCGCTTCGGATCGAAGCGTTCTTCGATCACCTCGCGGTATTCCCTGTCGGAAAGCCGCACGACCAAGACGAAATAGCCAATCACCAGCGCCGCCATGACGATCAGCGGGGCCCAGTTGAAACTGTAATCGAAGCGGGCGGTGATGATATCGTTCGCGGCAGCCGGGTCGGTGATTCCAATCGCCGCCCATTGCTTGGCTTCGGTCGCGTTCTGACCGAGCGCTTCCCAGGTGGGGTTGGCGATCGGGTTAGGTGTTTTGGCGGCACCGGCAAAGCCCAGGTAAAGGGGCAAATAAAGGGCGCCCACCGTCAGCACGAGCAGGGTAATGACGTCGAAGACCTGACCGGCGAGGCCCTGTTTGGGAGGTTGATATGCCATTTGCTAGCTCCTTAGCCCCGGCGCCTGCGCATCTCGTCGAGATGCTTGATGTCAAGGCCGTAGATGAAGTGCTTGTCTTCCTCATAATGGCGCAGCATGGCGACGATGGCCGCGGTGTTGAACGCCAACACCAGTCCGCATGCGACCGACAGGATGATGCGCATGGCTGGGATCGAGATGTACGGCCAGACGCTGAACAGCGCGAACAGAAGTGTGCCCCACAGCACGACAACGAAAGCCAACAGGCCAGCGCGATCGCGAGCGTGCATCTTGTCGATGCGCTGGTTGAGGCTGAGTTCGCCAGTTCGACTACTGATTGTTGCTTCCATTTGTTCTCCTCCAGACGGCCATTTTCGGCTTCGTTGCGCTTTTGCGGTAGGGAAAATTAATTTCCCAACAGGAATATCCGGCAAAGTTAATTTCGTGTCAAGTGACGCGGTGCAGATAGTGGATGGCGTCGGTAAGGCAGAGATGCTCCTGACCGGATTGAACGCGGATATAGATTTGCCTTCGCGCGCCACGCGTTCGCCATCTCGATAGGTTTGTGGGCCACGCCTTTCGGTTGCGCGGAGCGGCCGACGAAAGCTGCAAAGCCGCCTTGGATCCCCAGCGGAATTGCTCTCGGCGATCAGAGCCTCCGGCGCTGATCTATCAACGGTTGAACGCTAGGTCGGGTCATGCCGGCTTGCTCAGCAAGAACGCAGTTCCGACTTCGCCGGCGAACACCTCTTATCCGGCAAGGGTCACTCGTAGATCGGGAATCGGCTGACCAAATCGTGCACTTCCTCGCGTACCGCCGCCTCGACTGCCGCGTTACCGGTCTCGCCATTGGCAGCCAGGCCATCGATGACCCGCATCGTCATTCTGCCTACCTGGCGGAATTCGTCGGCGAGGAAACCGCGCGTCGTACACGCCGGCGTGCCGAGCCGAACCCCGGACGTGACCGTCGGGCCTTGCGGATCGAAGGGGATGCCGTTCTTGTTGCAGGTGATGTGGGCGCGGCCGAGCGCGGCCTCCACTGCCTTGCCAGTCAGCCCCTTGCGACGCAGGTCGACCAGCATCAAATGCGTATCGGTGCCGCCTGAGACGATGTCGACACCGCCCACGGCGAGGGTCTCGGCAAGGGCTTTGGCATTGGCGACGACGTTTGCCGCATAAGCCTTGAATTCCGGCGTCAGCGCCTCGCCGAAAGCCACTGCCTTTGCAGCAATGACGTGCATCAATGGTCCACCCTGCAGGCCAGGAAACACCGCCGAGTTGATCTTCTTCCCAATCTCCTCATCATTGGAGAGCACCATGCCGCCGCGCGGGCCGCGCAGTGTCTTGTGCGTGGTCGTGGTCACCACGTGGGCATGTTCGAGGGGATTGGGGTGGACGCCGCCGGCCACCAGGCCGGCGAAATGCGCCATGTCCACGAACAACTTGGCACCGACCTCGTCGGCGATTTCGCGAAACGCTTTGAAATCGATAATGCGAGGATAGGCCGAGCCGCCGGCAAGAATCACTTTGGGCTGGTTCTTGCGCGCCAGATCGCGCACTTCGTCGAGGTCGATGCGATGGGTGTCGGGACGCACCCCATAGGAAACGACATTGAACCACTTGCCGGATTGGTTGACCGGCGCGCCGTGGGTGAGATGCCCGCCGGCGGAGAGATTGAGACCCAGAAAGGTGTCGCCGGGCTGCATCAGCGCCATGAAGACCGACTGGTTGGCCTGACTGCCGGAGTTCGGCTGTACGTTTGCAAAAGAGCAGCCGAACAGCGCCTTGGCGCGCTCGCGCGCCAGATCCTCGACCTCGTCAACGAACTGGCAGCCGCCATAGTACCGGCGGCCGGGATAACCCTCGGCATATTTGTTGGTGAGCACCGAACCCTGGGCCTCAAGCACCGCCCTGGAGACGATGTTTTCGGAAGCGATCAGCTCGATCTCGTTGCGCTGGCGAGAGAGCTCGCGCTGCATGGCGTCGCTGACGGCATGGTCCGCAACAGCTACTCCAGCGCGGAAGAAACGACTTGCGGTGCCGGTGTCAGGTTTGGTCGAGATGTTCATGAAGCTCCTCCCTTGCGGCGCGACGCCACGATTGTCGTCATCCAGTCCAGCCCAGGCCGGTTGAAATGCAATTGATTGAAAGCAGAAGCGCGTTGACCGCACGCTTGGGCTTGGCCGTCGAGCCGTTCTGCGCGCGGACTTCGCGCAAAAGCTGCACCTGCAGCCGATGTATGCCGTCCAGCTGCGGCCTGATTCGGTCGAAGTGCTGCTTGAAGGCGGGGAAGCGTTGCGAAACCTTCAGGCCGCCGTTGATCTCGGCAATGGTCTTGCGGGTTAAAGCATATTCGGCGGCGATCTTGCGGTAGATCCGTTCGCTCACCTCGTGGTCCTGCACAAGCCCAGCATAGAGCCGGCCGATCTCCATGTCGGTCTGGTAGAGTCCCTTGTCGACCTCGTCGACGATGAGGCGAAAGAAGCGTGAGCGCTCGAACATCTGTCTGAGCAATTCCAGTCCAGCGTTGCCGCGAACGTTGAGGAAGGAATTGAGCGCGCTACCGATGCCGTACCAATTGGTCAGCAGATGCCGGTTTTGGCTCCAAGCGAAAACCCAAGGGATGGCACGCAGGTCGGAAATGTCGCGAGCACCGAAGCGGCGGGCTGGACGCGAACCTATCTTCAGCAGCGACAGCTCTTCCACCGGGCTTGCTTGATGGAAATAATCGATGAAGCCCGGCTCATTGATGAGGCCCGAATAGGACGCCTGCGACATGCCGGTCAAAGCCTCGAGAGCTTCACTGAACTCGGGGATTTCCTTTAGCTCAGCCTCGTTGTGTGACTTGACGGTGTGCGCAAAGACGCTCGCAGCAAGTATCTCGAGTTGATAGAGTCCTGTGCCGCGATTTGCGAACTTCGACGACACGACTTCGCCCTGCTCCGTCACGCGCATCGCTCCGCCAACCGTGCCGGCAGGCTGGGCTGCAATCGCTCGACCGGTCGGCGCGCCTCCCCGACTGACCGAGCCGCCACGGCCATGAAAGAAGCTGATCGTGATCTTGCGTTTCTGGCTGAGGGCGCAGATGCGCCTTTGCGTTTTGTTCAATTCCCAATTCGAAGCTAGGAAACCGCCGTCCTTGTTGGAGTCGGAATATCCCAGCATGACCTCCTGCCGGTTGCCGAAGTCGCGCACGGAGCGGCGCACGATCGAGACTGAAAGAAGCTGATCCAGAACATCCGGCGCGGCACGCAGGTCAGCGATAGTCTCGAAAAGCGGCACGACGCGCAGTGCGATTGCGCCGCTGCCATCGAGCGCGGTGGCCATGCCGGAATATTGGGCAAGCAGATAGACAGCCAGCAAGTCGTCACAAGAACGCGTCATACTCAAGATGAAGGCGCCAACCGCACCGCCGTTCGGGCCTGAGGAGGCTTCGCGGATAACGTCGAACAGGTCGAGAAGGTCCCGCGCCTCCTCGGAGAGCGATTTCGGATCGATCCTAAGCTGTTCACCGGCGCTGAGTGCCGAACGAATGCGCTGAGCCCATTGCGGTGTATCGGGCGTCGGTGCTTCGTCCGCATCCATGTGCTTGAAAAGCTCGGACAGCACCCGATTGACGACCGTCGAGTTCTGGCGAATGTCCAATGCGACCGTACGAAAGCCGAAGGTCTCGACCTGCTGACGCAAGGGGCGAACGAAGCGCCGTGCAACATGGTTGCCGCCCAGTTTGGTGAGGACCGTTTCGACGTGCCGCAGATCGGCCCTGAACAATTCTGACCGGGCATACGGCTTGGCCGCCGTCTCGCCGAGCGTCGCCAGCAGGCGATCCAGCATCGCTGCCGCGAACTGCCGCAGCGGCTCTCCCGGATTGCGCGCCACGATCTCCCGAGCCGCAGCGGATCGATGCAGCGCCTGGCCGAGCGCCTTATTGAAGTCTTCCGGGATGTCTACGACATTGGCGCTGACGCTGAGCACGGTGACCAACCGGCGCACCTGCTGAATGTACCAGCCAATGGCTGCCTGGCGGCACTCCGTGAGTGCCCGAGCGGTCGTCTTCGCCGTGACATTGGGATTGCCGTCGCGATCTCCACCGATCCACGACGCATAGCGCATGAAGGACGGCACCTTGAGATCGTATTTCGGGTAGTGACGGGCGAACGCCTCCTCGACGGCATCATATATCTTCGGCGTCGCCTCGAAGATTACTTCCCGGAAGAAATGCAGGCCCCAAGCAATCTCGCTTTCGACCGAGGGCCGTTCAAGTCGCAATTCGCCGGACATCCACAATAGCTCGATCTCGCTTCTGAGATCGTCGATCAGCTGCTCGCGCTCGCGCGGCGCCCAACGCTGCTGCTCAAGCTCGGTGAGCTTGCGATAGATGCGCCGATGAATTTCGAGAACAGTGACGCGCTTGGCCTCGGTCGGGTGGGCGGTCATGGTTGGCCCGACACTCAGCGTGTCGAGGGCGGCCTGCAGTTCCTCGGCCGGATAGCCGGCGGCGGCAATCTCGCCCACGACATTGGCGAAGGAGCCGATCACCTCATCTGCACCGCCCCTCTGCTCGAGCTCGCGGCGCGAACGCATCGCGATCAATTCGTTGGCGATGGCGACGAGCTGGAACCATATCCCGGTCGCCTGGAGAGCAGGGATGCGCTGAGCATCGGCGAGAGTGTCGAGGCTAACGCGCCCGGCCGGAACGCCGGCTATCCCAGGTTCACGTTCGCTGACGACAGAGGTCAGCAGCCTGAACAGAAGGCTTCTCACGTCCTCGTGACAGCTAAGCAGTCTGGCGTCGTCCAAAGCGGCACCCATTCGTCTAGGCGTTGTCCCGGATGACCGGCGGGCACCTCGGGAAACTAAGAAAGCCAACTGCAAGCAGACAGGCTTTTTTCCGTCTTGAAAACGCCCGGACGGGTAGATTTGCCATTCGTTCGGGTAGGTCGAGGCCCAGTCCAGATGGTGATCGGCAAGGGTGTCCAAGGCTACCCGGCCAGGCAGAAATCGCGATCCCGTCCGATCGTTGGTCCAGCGAGTTTCGCCCGCAGATATAACTTGCCTATAATGCAATAATGTTGCATCATAGTAAAATAGCCGACTTCGGAATAGCGCTGGTTGTCCGGTGCCATCATGCGGAACGAAAGGATATGGACGTGCAGCAGGTGCTTCCTGGTCTCTTCGAAGGGCATGCGCCAATCACCCTTCAGAATGCTTTCCACGATGCGCTTGAAGCTCTTGAGGAATGGCGGGAGAGTGAGGACGAGCCTTTCGTTAAGATCCACGACATTCCTGTCCAGATCAGCGATGTTTTCGTCAGGATGAGCGGCTGTACCGATCTGCTGCCGCTCAGAACGCGAGACGTTCTTGGCGCGATCGTCGGCATGAGCGTGGTTCGCGCCGCTGATCGCATACTTTACGCTGAAGCTGCGAAGCTTGTGATACCCTTGTGCGATCCATCGACTCGACTGTGCCGTCGCTCTTCCGAACGCGTCTAGAAATTCAAAAATACATATTCGCCGGGCAGGAGATTGTCCGACCCGGACTCGGGACTCGAGTTGGCGGGCAAATAGCCGACAATCGTTCGAGTTCAAAGACGGTCTCTTGGGCTCAAAGACGGTCGCGATTTCTTTCGCCGGCGTAGAGCGCCACCGCCATCGCCCGATTGCGAACATCCAGTTTTTCGTAGAGATTCTTGAGGTGATATTTGACGGTGTTCTCAGAAATTCCTGTGCGGGCCGCGATCTGAATATTGGTCCAGCCATCGGCCAGCACCGACAGCAACTCTCTCTCGCGTGTCGTCAGCCTCGAAAGCGGCGTGTCGTTGATTTTTGAGACATCCACATAGGGGATACAGATCCGGCCCTGCGCCACCGCGGCCAGCGTGTCGAACAGGACCGTCGGGTCGTCGAACTGGTAGCAGAACCCTTGGGCGCCGAGGCGCACGCACTGCCTGAGAATGGCCAAGTCGTGGTCATTGGAAAAGATCACGATGCGCGCACAAAGGTTGCGCCGCTGCATCTCCGTAAGCAAACTGCCTCCGTTCATGTCGGACAGTTTCCAGCCAACCACGGCAAGATCGAATTGAGAGATCGCGGCGGATGCCGCCTGGAGAAAGGCTTCGCCGGTCTGCACATTGCCGACAAGATCAAAGCGACGATCCCGCGAGATCATATCCGCCAGTGCGGCAACCACAAGCGGGTTGCGCTCTGCGATCAAGACCCTGAATCTTGTCTCTCCGCCCATTGATATCACTTGATCCCAATGCTCAGAAGCGACCATGGCGGCACGCAGGCGCACGCCTTGGTCCCTGCACCCTCCTCCGCTGTCTCCCACGATTGATCGGCGACTCCAACTAGCTTCGGGTTCTACCGGTACCGATGTCGTAGAATAGCGCATCCTAAATTCATAGCATGAATTTTATTTTCCTTCCAGTACAATTTTTCCAGCTCGATCGGGCTGGGCCTTTCTACACCAAATTTTTCTTGCCATGAATTTTTTTTGCATTCTAGTTGACGAGGTTCGCAACCCTTGCTAGGGATTTCGGCCTGAAAATCCAGTGGAAAGGCAGTCCTCACCTGGTTCGGGCTGCTATCTGGTATTCGCTCCTGGGAGGGACAGAGTGACGACTGTAATCGACGGCAAGGCCGCCGCGGGCGACGTGGTGGCGAAGGTCAAGGCCGCGGCCGAACAGTTGATCTGCGCCACGGGTGTCGTTCCCGCTATCGCAGTGGTCATTGTCGGTCAGGATCCAGCCAGTCAGGTTTATGTCTCCTCCAAAGGCAGGAAAGCAAAGGAGTGCGGCTTTCGCTCCATCGAGCATGCGCTGGCGGCTGATATCTCGGAAGGCGAACTCATCGCCTTGCTCGAGAAACTCAATGCCGATCCTTCGATCCACGGCATTCTTGTACAACTGCCGCTCCCCGACCACATCGATGCCGGCAAGATCATCCAGACCATCGCCGCCGAAAAGGACGTCGACGGCTTTCATTTCATCAATGTCGGCAAACTCGGCACCGGCGAACTGAAGACCGCTTTCGTCCCATGCACGCCCGCCGGCTCAATGCTCCTTATCGAGCGTGCGCTCGGCCGAGATCTGTCGGGCCTGAATGCCGTGGTCGTCGGCCGCTCCAACATTGTTGGCAAGCCGATGGCCAATCTTCTGTTGAATGCCAACGCAACCGTCACCGTCGCCCATAGCCGCACCAAGGATCTTGCCGGACTCTGCCGCGGCGCCGACATCCTGGTCGCGGCTGTCGGAAGGCCCGAAATGATCAAGGGCGACTGGGTGAAGCGAGGTGCCGTGGTTATCGATGTCGGCATCAATCGCGTCGGAGAAAATGCCGGCGGCAAGTCCAAACTTGTCGGCGACGTGGCCTACACGGAAGCGGCCGAGCGTGCCGGCGCGATCACGCCTGTGCCGGGCGGCGTCGGTCCCATGACGATCGCGCTTTTGATGGTCAACACACTGGCGTCGGCTTACCGCGCGGCAGGCCGGATGCCACCAAGCATTTAGTCAATCGAAGGCCGCGACGGCTCCAGGTACTCGAACGAAACGCAACGGAAGACAGTCATGGCCGAAGTGAAGACCGACATCGAGATCGCGCGTGCCGCCACGAAGAAACCGATCCAGGAGATCGGCGCCAAGATCGGCATCCCGTACGAGCACCTTTTGCCTTACGGCCACGACAAGGCGAAGGTCTCGGCCGAGTTCATCAAGTCGGTGAGGAACAACAAGGACGGC
>NZ_JAVIIW010000048.1:0-55292 GCF_033977205.1 Mesorhizobium album
CCGCAGGAGCCAGATCCAGGGCGGCCGATCGCGCGTGCGCCGTGCCCTCTACATGGCGGCGCTCAGCGCCATTCGAACCTGTGACCGCTTCAAAGCCTTCTACACAAACCTAGCAGCCCGCTCGGGTTCCAAGAAACTCGCCATCATCGCCGTCGCAAGGAAGCTCCTGGTCGTCCTCAACGCCATCATTCGAGACAAAACCGCTTTCGCATGAACACAGTTGCCATGCCATTGCGTCTGCGCAAAAACGATAGGGTGCAGAAGAAGGCCCCTACTTTCGCTGCCATAGTCTGCACCGTTGCCGCGCGTGTAGGTCACGGCATGGATTCTAGGGTCTGCGCGCGTCGCTTCGCTCCTTGCTCCGCCCTAGAATGACGAAGTTGTGTACTACCCCGCCTCGTCCTATTAATTGACTCAGTCAACTAAATGGTTGATCCTATCCGAGGTAGGAGGAACTCCCATGACCATCCACGATCACCCCGGCAAGCAGCGCATCGATGCGGTGCGCGCCTTCAACCGTTTCTACACTCGCCAGATCGGCGTGCTCGACGAAGTTTGGCTGAAAAGCGCCTTTTCGCTGACCGAGGCGCGGGTGCTTTACGAGCTTGCCCATCGCGACGGGCTCGTCGCCAGCGATCTGGTGCGCGACCTCGGCCTCGATCCCGGCTATGTCAGCCGTCTGCTGAAGAAATTCGAGGAGCGCGGCCTGGTCGAGCGCGCCGCCACCGAGGCCGATGCGCGGCGTTCCTCGATCGCGCTCACGCCCGCGGGCAGGGAGGCTTTCGCGCCGCTCAACCAGGATTCGCACAACCAGGTGCGCGCGCTGCTCGATCGTCTGGCGCCGGCCGACCAGGAGCGCCTGGTCAAGGCCATGCGCACGGTGCAGGACCTGCTCGGCGACAAACCCGAACCCAAGGTGCCTTATATCCTGCGGCCGCTGCAGGTCGGCGACATCGGCTGGATCACGCACCGTCAGGGCCTGCTCTACGCGCAGGAATATGGCTGGGACGAAACCTACGAGGCGTTGGTTGCCGAGATCCTCGGCGAGTTCGTCAAGAACTTCGTCCCGCAATGGGAGCGCAGTTGGATCGCCGAACGGGAAGGCGAGGTGGTCGGCTCGGTCTTCGTCATGCGCAAGTCGCCCAAGGTGGCGAAGCTCAGGCTGCTCTATGTCGAGCCCTCGGCGCGCGGCCTGGGCATCGGCAGGCGGCTGGTCGACGAGTGCATCGCCTTCTCGCGCGCCAAGGGCTACAAGACACTGACGCTGTGGACCAACGACATACTGGGCTCGGCCCGCCGCATCTACCAGGCGACAGGCTTCAAGCTGGTCGAGGAAGAGCGCCACCATTCCTTTGGCAAGGATCTCGTCGGCCAGACCTGGTATTTGGAATTGTAGCTCCTCTTCCTTCTCCCCTTGTGGGAGAAGGTGGATCGGCGCGTAGCGTCGAGACGGATGAGGGGTGCTCCAGCGGAGTGAGACGTTGGTATTCCCTGGAGCACCCCTTCCGTCGCCTTCGGCGACACCTTCTCCCACAAGGGGAGAAGGGGGAGGCGTCTCAACCCTTCACCGGCACCCAGATCTCCAGCCCGCCATTGCCGCTGCGCGGATCGAATTCGGGGCCGTAGCGCTCGAATTCCGGCGCGTCGGCGATCTCATGGCCGGAGGCCGGCAGCCACTTGTTCCAGATCGTGTTGACTGTCCGGCGGATGGTCGAGATGTGCTCGCGATGCGAGAACACGGCGTATTTCTGCGCCGGCACGCGCACGCGGAAGAATTCCTTCGGCAGCTCGGAAAAGTCGGACACTTCAACGCCCGCGACATAGTCGAAATTGCCGGCGTCGTCGCCATTGACGCAGACGCCATAGGCGACGCCCGCGATCTCTCCGGGAATGTTGCCGATATACGGCCCGAAGCGCTGCCACTGCATCGGAATGCCGGCGCTGGTTTCGCAGCTGTAGCGCTCGCCGAGGCCGGCGATGAGGAAGGGCCGGCTGGTTTCGAAACGCGGCGGCTCAAGCTTGCTGAGAAAGGTCTGGTCCATCAGGATCGGCTCCACGAGGTCGAGGTTGCTGGTCGAGCCCTCGGCGCGCACCAGTTCAGGCGTGGTGCCGAACTGGTCGCGGAAGGCCCGCGTGAAAGCCTCATGCGAGCCATAACCGGCATCGAGCGCGACGGCCAGGATGTCGCGCGCGCCGCCGGCAAGCTTGCGCGCCGCTTCGCTGAGCCGGCGCGCCCGCATGTAGCCCATGACCGACCGTCCTGTGGCGGCGCCGAAGGCGCGCGTCACGTGGAAGCGCGACACGCCGCTGCTTTGCGCGACATCGTCGAGCGAAATCGCGTCCGGCAGATGGCTTTCGACAAACCACAGCGCTTTCTCGGTCGGGTTCATGGCTCCTCGCATTTGGCGGGGCGACACTAGCCACCGCTCCGACAGCCAGTTTGATCGAAATTGCGCGGTGGGCAATAATAGCAACGCGCGTGCTCCGTCGAGTGGGATCGACCGGGTGTTGCGCGGCCCGGGAAGGGGTGTCCCGATGACGACGGCGACAGCCGATCAGGTCTTCCGGTTTGGCGGGTTCACGCTCGACCTTGCCAGGGGGACGCTGTGCGGCGTCAACGAGCCGCTCTACCTCCGGCCGAAAGCCTACGCGCTGCTTTCGCATCTCGCCCGCAATATGGGCCGCGTCGTGCCGAAATCGGAGCTGATGGATGTCGTCTGGCCGGGCGTCTACGTCACCGAGGATTCGCTCACCCAGTCGATCCGCGAGATCCGCAAAGTGCTTGGCGATGATATGGTGCGCACTGTCTCGAAACGCGGCTACATGCTTGCCGCCGAAGCCGAGGCCGCGCCCGAGATCAGCAGCCAGCCGATCGTGGCGGTGGTGCGCTTTCGCAACGACAGCGGCGATCCGGCCGACGAGGCGATGGTCGACGGCTTTGCCGAGGACATCATCAATGGCGTGGCGCGCTTCGGCACCGTCACGGTGCTCGCGCGGAACTCCAGCTTTTCCTTCTCGTCCTTCGGCCGCGCCGAGTGGCCGCAGATCCGTGCCCGCATCGGCGCCGACTATCTGGTCGAGGGCTCGCTTCGCCGCCAGGGCGAGCATGTCGTGGTCGCCGTCAGCCTCGTCGATATCGCCACCGCAAGCCAGCTCTGGGGCGACCGCTACCAGTCGCAGGGCGCCGGGCTGTTCGCGATCGAACGCGAGATCGTCGAGCAGATCGTCAGCCGGCTGGTCACCCGAGTCACCAATGCCGGGCTGGAGCAGGCTTCACGCAAGCCGGTGACCAGCCTTGCCGCCTACGAGCTTCTGCTGCGCGGCTTCGCGCTGCTGCGCGACCCGGCCCAGACCGACCAGCGCGGCGCCGAGGCCTTGTTCGAGGCGGCGATCGTCAAGGATCCGAATTACGGGCTGGCCTACACCTATCTCGCCCTGGCGCGGGCGCTGGACGGGGAGTTCGGGCGCGCCAGCGACGCGGTGCTGGAAAACGCCCGCGACCTCGCCGATAAGGGCCTGGCCCTGTCGCCGGACCAGCCGACCGGCCATCGCGTGCAGTCGCTGATCCGCCTTTATATGCGCGACCACGAGGCGGCCGAGCATCACATGCGCATCGCACTGCAGCTCAACCCGTACGATGCCGACAGCATCGAGCAGATGGGCATGTTGCTCACCATGCGCGGCCGGCCGCTCGAAGCGCTGACCTGGCTGGCGCGCGGCATCCGCATCGATCCGCTGCATCCGCACTGGTACCAGTTCGACCGCGCGCTGGCGCTCTACATGATGGGCCAATACCGGCAGGCGGCGGAAGCGCTGGAGTTGGCTACACGTCCTGCACCCTGGATCCGGACGCGGCTGGCCGCCTGCTATGCCCAGATGGGCGAGATGGAGAAGGCGCGGCGGCAGATCGCCCTCATCGAGGAGGGCGAGCCGTTCTCACCGCTCGACTATGCGCTGCGCGGCGTGCCGTTCGAAAACCGCGCCGATGCCGAGCATCTCGCCGAAGGCGTCAGACTTGCCCTCGGCTAATGCATGTCGCCCAGAAGTGTGCAGCGGTTCTGGGATAACGACATGCATCAAAAACAAAAACCTAAAGCGCGTCGCCTGAATCCGTTTCAGCGCGACGCGCTTTAGGTTGCGCCCGAGCCGCGTCAGTCGACGACGACCACGATGTAGCGGCCCTGATAGAGCCGGTAATAGGTGCCGCCGCAGCGCCAGACGTCAAAGCCGTTGACCTTGGTGCGGACGCAGCCAGCCGGCAGCGTGGCGACCCAGGCGGTGGTGTGCCTCAGGACACGCCATGTCGTGGTGCGGCGGGCAACGCCGGCGGCGCTGCGCGGCGTCCAGGCTGCACCGATGCGGGCCTGCGCCTCGCTCACGAAAGAAAACGGGGCGAGACCGCCAAGGTCGGTAGCGGCCATGGCGAGGCCGAGAGCAGCCAAGCCGATCTTCTGGATCGCCTTGCGGCGGGAAGGCACTGCGGCGCGCGCCGGGCTGGAAGTTTCATGCATATGCGTCATTTCCATTGCTCCTTTGCATTTCGGGTTGAGTGGTAGGTTTGCCCGGCGCCGCGCGAGCGCGCTCCCGGTCGGGCGCGGGATCCTCGATCGGCACGCCGGTCAGGCCGGCGCGCCCGCGAGATCGGGAACAGCATCGCCCTCGGACAGCCCCGCTGGTGATGCATTGGCAGAGGTCGCCGCCGGCTGCCCGGCCGGCGCCTTGATGCCGAACCTGGTGACGTAGAGCGTCGGCAGGAAGACCAGCGTCAGCACCGTCGCCACCATCAGGCCGCCCATCACCGCATAGGCCATCGGCCCCCAGAACACGGTCGGCGCGATCGGGATCATGCCGAGGATGGCGGCGGCCGCCGTCAGCAGGATCGGCCGCAGCCGGTGCGTGGTGGCGCTGATCACTGCGGCCCACGGCTCCTCTCCGGCGGCAATGTGCTGGTCGATCTGCGCGATCAGGATGACCGAGTTGCGGATCACCATGCCGATCAGCGACATCACGCCGAGGATCGCGACGAAGCCCATCGGTGCGCCGGAGAGCAGTAGCGCGCCGGCGACGCCGATCAGCGCCAGCGGAGCGGTGAGCAACACCAGCACCAGGCGCTGGAAGCTCATCAGCTGGATCATCAGCACCGTCGCCATGATGAACAGCATCAGCGGGAAGACCACGAAGATGCTGGCCTGCGCCTTGGCGCTGTCCTCGATGACGCCGCCCTGTTCGACGCTGTAGCGCGCCGGCAGCTCCGCCTTGAAGGCGGAGATCGCATTCTCCAGCCGCCGCGTGACGGAGGTGGCGTTGTTGCCCGGCGCGACGTCGGCCTGGACGGTCACGGTCGGCAGCCGGCCGCGGCGCCATATCAGCGGCGGCTCGGTCTGGTAGCTGAGCTTCGCCACCTGTTCGAGCGGCACGCGCCGACCGCCCGAAGCGCTGATGGTCAGGCCGCGCAGCGTGTCGATGCTGGCGCGCTCGGAGTCCACAGCGCGGGCGACGATGTCGACGAGATAGGTATCGTCGCGCATCTGCGTGATCTTGGAGCCCGACAGCACCGCGTTGATCGTCTCGGAGAGCTGCTGCGAGGAAATGCCCAGCGCGCGCGCCCGGTCCTGGTCGACATCGACCTTGATCACCTTGGCCGGCTCGTTCCAGTCGTAGTTGATGTTGCGCACCGCGGCGTCGCTGCCCAGCACCTGCGCGAACTGCTGCGCCAGGCGGCGCGTCTTGTCCGGATCCGGACCGCTGACGCGGAACTTCAGCGGCCAGCCGACCGGTGGGCCGAGCTCCAGCGGCGTGACGCGGGCCATGACGTCGTCGAAGCCGGTCGCCAGCTCCTTCTCCAGCCGGTCGATGACGGCCTGGCGCACGGCGTGGCCCTTGGTCACCACGACGGCCTGAGCGAAGAAGTCGTTGGCGAGCTGGGCGTCGAGCGGCAGGTAGAAGCGGACCGCGCCCTGGCCGACATAGAAGCTCCAGTGGTCGATGTTAGGATCGGCGGCGAGCAGCTTCTCGACGCGCTCGACCACCGCATCCGTCGACTTGATCGAGGCTGTGCGCGGCAAGGTGAGATCGAGCATGACCTCCGGCCGGTCGGACTTCGGGAAGAACTCCTGGCCGACGAAGCCCATCGCCACGACCGAGAGCGCGAACAGCCCGGCGGTCGCCGACAGCACCAACCACTTCGCCCGCATCGCCATTTCGAGCAGTGCCTGGAAGCCGCGGGCAATCCGCGACGGCTGATGGCTGCCATGGCCCTTGATGCGATCAGGCAAGAGCGCCACGCCGGTGAGCGGCGTGAACAGCACCGCCACCACCCAGGAGACGACCAGCGCGATGGCCACGACCGCGAACAGCGAGAAGCAGTATTCGCCGGGGCCGCTCTTGGCGAAACCGACCGGCACGAAGCCGGCGATCGTCACCAGCGTGCCAGTGAGCATCGGGAAGGCGGTGGAGGTGTAGGCATAGGTGGCGGCCGAGATTTTGTCGTGGCCTTCCTCCATGCGCGAGATCATCATCTCCACCGCGATCATCGCATCGTCGACCAGCAGGCCGAGCGCGATGATCAGCGCGCCGAGCGAGATGCGCTGCAGCGAGATGCCGAAATACTCCATGGTGACGAAGGTGATCGCCAGCACCAGCGGGATGGCGACCGCCACCACGACGCCGGGGCGCCAGCCGAGCGCCAGCAGCGACACGGCAAGCACGATGGCGATTGCCTCGCCGAGGCTCTTGGTGAACTCGCCGACGGATTCTTCCACGACATGCGACTGGTCGGCGACCAGGCCGAGCTCGGCGCCGAGCGGCAGCTCGGCCTCCATCTCATGCATCTTCTCCTTGACATTCTCGCCCAGCGCCAGCGCGTCGCCGCCCGAGGTCATAGAGATGGCGATGCCGACGGCAGGCTTGCCGTTGAAGCGGAACATCGGCTGCGGCGGGTCGGAATAGGCGCGCTTGACCTCGGCGACGTCGCCCAGCCGGAAGTAATGGCCGTTGGCGTAGAAGTTGATCGCCTTCAGGCTTTCCTCCGAGGTGAAGCTGCCGGAGACGCGGATGGCGATGCGCTCGGGGCCGGCGTCGACCGTGCCGCTCGGCGTCAGCGCGTTCTGCGCCTGCAGCGCCTGCGACAGCGTGCCGACATCGAGGCCAAGTGCCGCCACCTTCTGGGTCGAGAATTCGAGATAGATCTTCTCGTCCTCCTGGCCGATCAGGTCGACCTTGGCGACATCCTTCACGGTGAGCAGCCCGGCGCGCAGGCTGCTGGCCAGATCCTTCAACTCGCGATGGCTGAGACTGTCGGAGGTGAGCGCGTAGATCAGCGAATAGGTGTCGCCGAACTCGTCGTTGTAGAACGGGCCCTGCACGCCGGAGGGCAGCGTCGGCTTTATGTCGTCGAGCTTCTTGCGCACCTGGTACCAGAGCGGCTGCACCTGGTCGGCGGCGACCGTGTCCTTCAGGTTGACGAAGACGACGGACTCACCGGGCTTGGTATAGCTCTTGACGTAGTCGAGGTCCGGCAGCTCCTCGAGCTTCTTCTCGATGCGGTCGGTGATCTGCTCGACGGTGTCACTGGTGCTGGCGCCCGGCCACATGGTCTTCACCACCATGGTCTTGATGGTGAAGGGCGGGTCCTCCTCGCGGCCGAGGCCGCGATAGGCATAAAGGCCGGCAAGTGCCGCCGCGATCATCAGGTAAACGATGAAGCTGCGGTGGCGCAGCGCCCATTCGGAAAGATTGAAGCTGGTCATGATCGAAATCCCTCTCAGCGCGCGCAAAGGCGCGTTCCGCCGGCGGCTGCCGGCAGGCGAAACAAGTGACGGTTGGGGTTCGGTCAGCGCCCGCCGCTTGGCGGGCGCCGTGGCAATTCAGGCCAGGCTGTGCATGGTGCCCGGCACTCGATAGGGCGCGCGCTCCGCAAGCCTCGGCCTGATGGCGAGGCCGGCGAGGTAGCGCTGGAAGGCGGCCGCCTCCTGGACCGGCGAGGCGAGCGCGACATGGCCGTCCGGCCTCACCAGATAGGCTGCGTCGCGCTGCAAGCCGGCTTTCTCAGTTGCGTCCGACCAGGCGAAGGCGTGGACCGGGATGCCGGTCGATGCCAGCATCGCCCGGAAATCGCAGTTGACCTCGCCATAGACATGGACCTGCCAGTCGAGCGAGCGCAGCGGATCGAAATTGTCGCCCCCTGCGCTAATGACATCGCCGACGACATAGGGCAGGCGGTCGCCGCCGCTCACTTTGCCCGCCGTGCCCGCGCTGATCGGTCCGGCGCGATACTCGATCGCCGCCTGCGAGATCACGCCGAAGAAGAAGCGCGAGCCGAAAGAGGTATGGAGCAGCGCGTTCAAAATCTTCGGCATCAGATAGCGGCGGAACAGCCCTATGAACCGCGAGCGGCTGGTGATGAAGCGGAAAGCGGTGTCGGTGCTCTCGATCAGCTTCTGCGCGAAGGCGATGCGCTCCGGCTCGTAGCTGTCGAGCAGGCGCGGATCGGCCCGGCCCTGCACCACGGCGGCGAGCTTCCAGGCGAGGTTCACCGCATCGCCCATGCCGGTATTCATGCCCTGGCCGCCGGCCGGGCTGTGGATGTGGCCGGCATCGCCGCAGAGGAACACGCGCCCGACGCGGAAGCGCTCGGCAACGCGATGGTGGACGTGGTAGGTCGAGAACCAGTTGACCTCGTCGACCGTGACGCCGGTGTCGCGCTCGACATCGGCGCGGATCGCCTCGAAGCTGATCGCCTCGTCGGCCTCATGCGCCTTCGGCACGATGCCGATCAGCCTGACCGAACCGGACTGCCGGACCGGCATGACGATCGCGAAGCCATAGGCGCTGACCGTCGTGTCCAGGCCGTTGCGGGTGATTTCGCCGCGCCCCTTCACGTCGGCGACGTAGAAGGACTGCTCGTAAGCGCCGCCGGGAAAGCCGATCTTTAGCCCATGGCGCACCGCGCTGTGGGCACCGTCGCAACCGGCGAGATAGGCGGCGCCGACGGTTTCGGTCCGGCCGTCCTTGGTCAAGGTCGCGACGACCGCGTCGCCTCTGTCCTGGAAGGCGACGAGCTCGGTGCTCCGCTCTACCGTGACGCCGGCGCGCTCCAGATGCGCGATCAGCACGCGTTCGTGGATGTCCTGCGGCAGGGCGAAGGCGAAGGAATAGGGGCTGATGCCGCGGCCGAAATCGGAGAGCGGCAGGCGCGCCGCTATTCCGGCCGGCGTGTGCACGGTGAGCCGCTCGATGCGCACGCCCTCCGCCAGCACGTCGTCGACGATGCCGATCAGGCGGTGGAACTCCAGCGTGCGTGCCTGGACGGCAAGCGCCCGCGAGGTTTCACCCGGGCCGGCGGCCTTGTCGAAGATGCGCACCGGAACGCCGAGCCTGGTCAGCCATAGCGCGAGCGTCAGCCCGGTCGGGCCGGCGCCGGCAATCAGGACCTTTGTCTTGGACATGGTCATTTTCCTTCTCCCTCAACGATACGGACTTTTTCGTGTTCCCGCAGCCGGTTTACGCCGGCGGTGACGACCAGATCGCCTTTGGCGAGGCCTTCGCTGACCACGACACGGTCGGTCTCGTAGCGATCAACCGTGACCGGCTTGAGCTCCACAGCCGACGAGGCGGTCACGACCCACACGGCCGGCTTGCCGTCCTTGTCGAACAGCGCGCTGCCCGGCAGCACCATGACCGGCGCGCCACCCATCTCGGCGCGGCCGGCGACGCTTGCGCCAAAGCGCATCTCGTCGGGCGCATTCTCGAGCGAGACCTTCACCTGGAAGGTACGGGTCGCGGCATCGGCCATGGGTGCGATCTCGCGGATGGTGCCGACGCCGTGATCGCCGGATTGCTGAGCAGCGAGACGGTTACCTGCGGCGGCCGCTTCGTATCGGGCGTGTTGGCGAAGGCAGCTTCCGCGATCGAGAACACCGCGTCGCGGCTCTCCGGATCGGCGACGCGCACCACCATCTGCCCGACATTGACGGACTGGCCGGCTTCGGCCCCGGTCGCGGTGACAATGCCGTCGAATTCCGCGCGCAACTCGGTGTAGCCGAGCTGGTCCTTGGCCATGTCGAAGGCGATGTTCGCCGATTTGAGCTTGGCCTGCGCCGAGCGCAGGTTCTTCAGCGTGGCGTCGTAATTGGCCCGCGTCGTAAAGCCCTTGGCGAGCAGCGCGCCGATGCGGGCCTCGGCAGCGCTTGCCTCGACAAGCACCGCCTGCGCCGCCGTGACGTCGGCCTCGGCGCTGGCGAGCCGGTTGCGATAGTCCTGGTCGTCGATGCGGGCGAGCATCTCGCCCTTCTTCACCGTCGCGCCGATCTCGGCGACGCGTTCGAGCAGCTTGCCGGATACGCGGAAGCCGAGATCGCTTTCGAGCCTCGGGCGTATCTCGCCGATGGCGGTGCGGGTGCCCGCGCCGAGCATCGGAGCGGCGGCGACGGCCTTGACGAGCTTCATCTCCGGCGCGGCCGGTGTGGCGTTCGACGCCTCGCTTCTTGCGCCGTGCCAGACCACGGCGGCACCGCAGGCAAGAATGGCGATCGATCCGGCGACAAGGCGGCGCCTCGACGGCCCGTTACGGAAGAGTGCGGCAATCATGTTGTCTCCATGACCAAGGTTACGGTCGCGCGGGGAGGGTGCGGCGACCGGGAAATGTGTCGGCTGGAGAAGGGATCGGGCGTTTGCGGCCTGTCTTTCGCCAGCCCGATCTTCTTGGCGTTTCCGCTCCGGGAAATCCCGAACGGTTTCTGAAAATTTTCCGATGTTTGGCTGAGACGACCTTTGAACCGCCGCCGGCACATGTCGATGCCGACGGTCAAACCGTCCAGAAATAGCGCACGATGTGGAAGAAGATCGGCGCGGCGAAGACCAGGCTGTCGGTGCGGTCGAGCATGCCGCCATGGCCCTCGATTAGGTGGCCCCAGTCCTTGACGCCCTGGTCGCGCTTGATCGCCGAGGCGACGAGCCCGCCGAGGAAGCCCATGGTGCAGGCGACGAAGGCGACCGCTGACGCCTGCAGCGGCGAGAAGGGTGTGATGAAGGAGAGCAGCGCCCCGAGCAGGCTCGACGCGACGAGCCCGCCGATCAGCCCTTCCCAGGTCTTCGAAGGCGAGACGTTTGGCGAGAAGCGGTGCTTTCCGAACAGCTTGCCGAAGATGTACTGCAGCACATCGCTGCCCTGCACGACGATGATCAGGAAGGCGATGAGCAACAGGTTGCGGCCCTCGAAGCCCGGCACGTTGAGCGTCAGCAGGGCAGGAACGTGGCTGACGCAGTAGACCGAGATCATGATCGCCCATTGTTGCGCCGACACGCGCTCCAGAAAGCGCTCGGTATCGCCATGCAGCGCCGTGATCGCCGGCATCAGCAGGAAGCAGTAGACCGGGATGAAGATGACGAAGAGGCCGTACCAGGCCGTCCACACCAGCCAGTACTGGAACGGAATGACGATGCCGAACATGCCGAGCAGCACCCAATGGTCGCTGCGGCGGCTGTGCGTCAGCGTCACGAATTCGCGCAGCGCCGCAAACGAGATCAGCGCGAACAGGATCGTCATGCCGTAGCGGCCGAAGAAGAAGGCGACCGTCATCAGCGCCACCATCACCCACCAGGCGTTGATGCGCTGCGTCAGGTTGACCAGCGTCGCGCTCAGCGGCTTCGGCGCCCGCGCCGACAGGACGGCGGCGGTGGCGCTGGCGGTGGTCAGCACCACGAAAAGGCCGATGATGAGAATGCTGATTTCTTGCCGCATCAATCGTCTCGGTCGGGACGGGGATTGAGCGCCAGCAGCGCGGCACGGGCGCGATCGAGGAAGGCGCGGCGTTCCTCGCCCGGCGCCACCGCCACCGGTGCCCCGAAGACGACGCGGCAAAGCAGCGGCACCGGCAGGAACTGGCCCTTGGGCAGCACGCGCGACATGTTCTCGATCCAGCACGGGATGAGTTCCACATCCGGTCGCGCCATCGACAGATTGTAGAGCCCTGAGCGGAACGGCAGCAGCTCGTCGCTCATGTTGCGCGTGCCTTCCGGGAAGATGATCAGCGAATGGCCCTGGTCGAGCACCGAGAGCATGACGGAGATCGGGTTCTCTTCCGGGCTCGTCCATTGCCGGCTGATCAACACGGAGGAGAGCA
Source organism: Mesorhizobium album (assembly GCF_033977205.1). Classification (NCBI taxonomy): domain Bacteria; kingdom Pseudomonadati; phylum Pseudomonadota; class Alphaproteobacteria; order Hyphomicrobiales; family Phyllobacteriaceae; genus Mesorhizobium; species Mesorhizobium album. The sequence continues at coordinate 12,123 of NZ_JAVIIW010000048.1, forward strand.
TGTCCTCGGCGATGAAGCGGCGCAGCTTCGACTTTCCCCAATAGTCGGCGGCGGCCACCGCATGCGTGATGGCGCGCTCCTTCTCGCTCAAGCAGGCCGACAGCAGGATGAAGTCGCCATGGCTGGTGTGGTTGGCGAAATAGATGCGCTGCCGGTCCGACGGCTGGCTGCCGCTCCAGATCGGGCGCACGCCGGTCACGGCCCAGGCGAGCGCCGACAGCCCAACGGAGGTCACCGTCTGCAGCAGGGTGAAGGTCCTGAGCGACAGCTTGTTCATCTGGGCATCCAGAAACCGGCCGCGAGAAACGCGATGGCGAAGATCGCGAAGGCGATGCGTTGCCGGGCAAGCAGGCGGCGCGTTCCGGCAATGCGGTCGTCAAGCGGACGGGGAGACGACAGCGCAGGCTTCAGGCACATGCGTGCAAGCATGTCGTCGACCGCGGCGCCTCCGGAAATCTCGTCCGGGTGGGTCGACATCAGCCGGAACAACAGCGCATCGAAGCCGAGAAGTGCCGAAAACCCAAGCACGACGACGGCACTTGCCGCCGCGACCAGCAGCGCCAGCACCGCAATCGGCGCCTGGAGCGCGCCGCGCGCCGAGGCGACCAAAGGCGCGAAGCCGTCGCAGACGAGCACGATGGCGGCCGGCCACGCGGACTGCTTGATCAGCATGTCCGCAAACCGGCCGGTCCGTTGCTGATAGGCTTCGTCCGTCATGCCGGCTTATCCAGTCTGGCCTCAAGATGCACCGGCCGGCCGGAGGCGGCGAGCTGCTTGCGCGCCTGCGCCGGGGTGTGCGAGCGGCCGGTTGCGACCAGCCATGCGGCGATGACAGTGGCGCTGCGCTGAAAGCCGAGCGCGCAGCAGACCAGCACTGTGCCTTGCCTGCGCGCCGGCTCGATCGCCGCCACCGCATTGTCGAGCGCGTCGGCCGGTGGCGGCAGGAGATCGAGCATGCCGAAGCTTTGCCAGCGGCCCGTCGCGTCGCGCGGCCGCTCAAGCTCGGCGGCGAGATCGATTACTGTACCGAAGCCATTGGCCTCGCCGGCCGAGGGGAAGCGTCCCAGGAAGATGCCATCCGTGATCGCCACGAACGGCAGCAGGTTGTGCGTCCAAGCCTGGACGTTGATCCTGGCGCCCGCCCGATAGGGCCAAAGCAGGATGCGGCTTGCGAGCGACACACGGCCGTTCGCCGCTTTCTGGAACACCCTGGCGCCGGCCCCGGCATAGGCGAAGGCGACGATGGCCAGCGCCAGCGCCGGCCACACCAGCACAAGCGCGATTGCCGAGAAAGAGGCGCCGATCGCCGCGCCGGCGAGAGCGAGAGCAGCGCCCAGCACGTAGCACAGCGAAAGCCGCCGTGCCTTGGCATCAGCGGTCAGCCGGAAGCCGGCGAACGGAAGCTCGCCTTTGTCGGGAAAGAGCCACAGCGCAAACACTCCGAGCAGCGCGCCGGTCGGGATATCGATGAAATGGTGTTGCCACGTCGTCAGCACCGAGGCGCCGATCAGGAAGCACCAGCCGTGCCAGAGCGGCAGGACGGTCCCGCCAAGGCGCTGGCGCCAATGGTCCCAGATGATCACCAGGAGCGCGATGTGCAGCGACGGTGCCTGATTGAACGGCTTGTCGAAGCCGCCAAGCACCGCAAACAGGAAGCCGGGCAGGCCGCTCGTTGCCGGCCGCACGAAGGTCGCGGTCAGCGGAAACAGGATGAAGCAGGTGACGGCGACGACCTGCGCGGTGAGGTAGCGGCCGGCCAGCCGCACGACGCCTTGCCTGCTGTCGTTGAGCAGGAGCGACAGGCCGTAGAACAGGTTGATCGACCAGTAGGGCAAGATCGTCCAGGCGACGAACGGAACATGATGTTCCCATGAGAACACTATGCTGCCGACATGGTCGCGCGTCGACGCCAGCCAGTTGGCGAAGCCGTAGGTCGAATAAAAGAACGGTGCGAGGAACGCGAGCCAAAGCGCGGCCCGGACCACGACCCGGCCATAGGGCTCGGCGGCTGGGCTGGCTGAATGGGTCGGGGGCTCGGCACTGGTCGGCATGCGTCGGCAGTCCTAAAGCCGCCTTGCCAGCGAGACGGTGAAGATACCCCATTGGTCGATGCGCTGGTCGAGCTTCTCGAAGCCGGCCGCCTCGACCAGCTGATCCATCTCGCCTTGCGTGCGCCGCCGCATCACCCAGGCCTGGCCGCCGCGATGCGAGGTCAGGCTGCGCGCGATCATTTCGAGCTGCGGGTGCCAGGGCTGGTTGGTGTAGAGAAGCAGGCTGCCCGGCTGCATGGCGCGAGCAAGGCCGCCGAGCGAGCGCGCAATCAGCGCGTTGTCCGAGAAGAGCTCGTAGAGGCCGGAGACGATGGCGAGGTCCGGTGCCGGATCGAGTGCTGCGAGCCCATCGCCGTCGAAGGCGTCGGCGCGCTGGAACGACACGCTTGCCGGCAGTTGCCGCTCGGCGATCAGCTTGCGTCCGAGCTCGACATTGAGGTCGGAATAGTCCCGCAGGCGCACGCTGGTCGGCGGCTCGGCGCTCTTGGCGATGGCATCGAGCACATAGCGGCCATGGCCGGCCGCAATGTCCAGGATGTTGGTGAACCGTCCGGCGGCCTTCAGCGTTGCCAGTGCTGAGCCGATCAGCTCTTCGAGATGAAGCTTGCGCTGGCGGATGCCGCGCCAGCCGATGGCGTCGAGGAAGGTCCGGTCGACGATGCGGCCGATCGGCCCCAAGCCGCGCGCCTCGTTCTCATAGACATAGTCCAGCGTCGAACCGGAATCGAAGCCGGTGCCGACGCCGACCCCCATGCCGCGCGAGAACCAGCTGCCGATGCGGATGAAGGCGCGGCTCATCGCCCAGTAGAGGCCCTTGGGCGACAGGAGATCGAGTGGCGAGGCGAGACGATCGGCCTCGTCCCGCGTATAGCCGGCGATGTCCGCCTGCTTCAGCTCGACGGGCGCCGCCGGTGCCTGGAATTGACCTTCGAGGAAAGGCCGGATCAAATCGAGCGCCTTGGCGCGGTCGCGCTCACCCAGCGTGTCGTGGAAGAAGCCTGGCAGCACGTGCCGCTCCTTGATGCGGCTGCCGAGATTGACGAAGAACTCGTGCTGCGGCGCGTGCCGCACCACCCAGTCGCTGCCCGACAAGAGAAGCTGCGTCGGCACGGTGATGGCGCGCGCATCGGCAACGATGCGCGCCGCATGCTGGTACAGCTCGACCAAGATGTTCGAGGCGATCGGCCTTGTGATCAGCGGATCGCTCTCGAAGGAAGCGATACGCACCGGGTCATGGGTCAGCAGCTTCGCCTTGACATAGGAATTGACGAAGAAGCGCCCTTTGATCTTCTGCCAGAGCGCGATGCCTTGCCTAGCGAAGGGCACGTAGAGCTTGACTGAAAAGGCCGGCGAGGCGAGCACCATGGCGCGCAATTTCGGCGCATAGTCGTGCACCCATGCTGCCGCAAGCACCGCGCCGAAGGACTGCGCGATGAGCGCGATGTCCTGTGTGGAAAAGCCGTCCCTGGCGGCGATCTCGCGCATGAAGCAGTCGATGTCGCGCACAAGTGCTGCGAACGACGGCGCATAGCCACGTTCGCCCTCGGAGCGGCCGTTGCCCCTCGCGTCCCAGGCATAGAAGGCGTGGTCGGGCATGCGCAGTTCGTCGACGAGGTGCGCCATGCGGCCGCCATGCTCGTGCCCGCGATGGAAGAGCACGATCGCGCCCTTGGCCTTGGGCGATATCGCCGGCCAGAAACGGTAGAAGATCTCCGTGCCGTCATGGCTGCGAAACGTGCGTTCCTGCGCCTGCCGCGCAAGGCTTTCGGCCGGTGTTGCGGCGACCTGTTCGTGAAGCATGGCGGTTCCCCCGGGCGGCATGGCGAGCCTCTATGCTCAGCCGGTTCTGCCAATAAGACCGGCGCGTATCCGGTTTATGGCGGTCAGCAGCGTAAGCGTAGCCATGGCTGGAAACACAAGGGGCGCGATCGCCTCCGGCCAAAGCCCGGCGCCGGCGAGCACGGCGACCACGCCGAGCGCCAGCGCCCTGTCGCTTTTGCCGAATGGCCCGGCGTAATTTCGCCCGACCCCGGCGGCGATGCCGAGCACGCCCGCGAATTCGGTCAGCGCCGCGGCGATAGCAAAGGCGACGACGCTCCAGGCGCCGAATTGCGCAAAGCCGGCAAACGGCAGGATCAGGGCGAGGTCCGCGACGACATCGCAGATCTCGTTCAGATACATGCCGAGCGTCGATGCTTGCCCATGCTCACGCGCCAACATGCCGTCGATGGCGTTGAGGGCCATGCGCACGAACAGCGTGATCGGAATGAGGAAAAGTGGCGCGCGCCAATCGGGCAGAGTCGCGACGGCCGTTCCGGCCGCTACGGAGAGGAGGGCTGCCAGTATGGTGATGCCGTTGGCCGTCACGCCCATTGCGGCCAGCTTGCCGACCAGCGGCCGAAGCCTGTCCTGGAAAGCCGGCTTCAGCGCATAGAGCGTCGGCATGGCGTTGATCCCCCGATCCACCGCAACAACTTTATCATGAACATGCCGAACGGCGCCAGCGCACGGCGAAAACACAGTGAATTTCAGTCGGTTGACGCGTTGCTATGAAGCCGTCGCCTGAAGCCGTCGCCGCAACCAGTATTGCAGCTTGATCAGGTGCCGCATCGGCGTGCGCTCGATGCGGCGGACATCGATCAGCGTCACGCCGCCGCCATCCGACAGCGTATGCAGGCCGGTGTCGAAGCCGTCGAGCCAGCCCTCAGGCGACAGCCGTTTGACGATGCCAGCCGAGAATTCCTCCGGCGTCAGGCGCTCGATGCCGAGCAGGTTGATGGCGCTGCCATAGCTCGTCGTGCAGTCCTGTGTCGGGAAATGCAGCTGGCCGTCATGCTCGAAGGCCGAGCCGGCCGGCCGCGACGATGCGCGGCCCGTGCGCACCGGATTTTGCGGATGCCTGCTCCACGGACCGGTCAGCTCGTCGGCGAAGGCGGCATGCAGCTCGCGCGTGTCCCGGCCGTCGGGGCCGTTGAGCGCATAGAACATCCACCAGCGCTGCCGGTGGCGAAAGACGGTCGCGTCGACCGCCGGCTCATCAAGCAGCACGGCGACCGGCTGCCATGCCTTCGGAAAATCGATCGCCTTGTACAGCGTCAGCCGCCCGCTCTGGTAAGCCTCCGGCAACATGAAGATGTCCTCGCCCTGCCGGATCAGGAACGGGTAGGAGAGGTGGAACGGCTCCTTCAGGGCCACGCCGCGCTCCAGAAGCATCCAGTCCTGGTCGTAGCTGTAGTAGTGGATCTCGCCGCGCTTCACCCTGTAGTCATAGGCTTCGACCAGCACCGTGAAGCGGTTGCCATGGAAGAGGCCGAACGGGTCGGCGATGAAGCGGAACGACCCCTGCGGCGGCAGCCAGACGACGCGGCTCTTGTCCAGGCCTTGGCTGGCGAGCGCATTGCCGATCGGTTCGGGCACAATGCCCACCTGCCAGATGTCGACCATCGTTCCGCCCCCTCGCGCCGGCGCTTCTATGCAACAAAATCGCGCCGCCAGCAAACCGGGAATGCGAGCCGGTGTCGGCACTTGGCCAATACTTCGCCTTAAGTCGAGCGCGTCATGCTGGCGCAATTTTGACCAGCTAGAGCATCTCTTGACTAACGGCTTGCCCAAGCATTAGGTGATGGCTGGGTTTTGGTACTGAGTTGCGACCAGTATCAGCAAGACAGTGGAAGCTTGATTGCGGTGCGAGCGCAATCGAGGGGTGGGGAGTGATGGGAATCAGGGTGGGTGTACTTGGTGCTGTCCATGACAGCACTGCCGAGGCGCGTGCGCCGGAAGCCTACGTCATAATCGCTTATGGAAACAGACTTGGCTATCACTACAGCGCGATTTTCGCTGGCTTGCTGATCGGCGCCTACAAGGGCGATACCGCTCCGATCCTGATCTACACGGATCGCCCGCAGCTGTTCCGAAACTATCCTTTCGAGATCGTGCCGATCTCGCCGCAGCAGCTCAGCGATTGGTCGCTTGAAGGCCGATACTGGTTTCGCATCAAGAACCGCGTCATGCACGATGTGCTGGGCCGCGGCTTCGAGCGCGTGCTCTACATCGACAGCGATATCGCCTTCACCGGCAATCCGCATGTCGACATCGGCCGCGTCACGCCAGGGAGGGCGGTGCTTTTCCGCAACGAAGGGCGGGCGAACAGGTCGCCGAAGTCGCGCTACCAAAGCCTGGCCGTCCTGCCGAAAGACCTGTTCGCCGACGACGGTCTCGTCCTGTCGCCAAGCGCGCCGCTGTGGAGCTCGGCGGTGATGGGGCTGCACCGGGATATGCGGGAGAGCGTCGAATGCGCCGACCGCATCATCCGCGGACTGTTCGGGAAGATCGACACGCATACGCTGGAACAGTTCGCCCTCGGCGTGGCGCTGGCCAAGGATCACCAGGTGGTGCCGTCTTACGGCAGCTTCAGCATCTTCTCGACCTCTAGGAGAAGAGCCTTTGCGCGCCGCAGGATGTTCGAGTTCTTCCGGCGCTATCGCGCCGCGCCGCTCGAAGTGCAGATGACGGAGGCGAAGCGCCTGAGGCTACGCCAGCCGCTTGGCACCATGGTGGTCGGCCGGCTGCTCGAGATCAAGCCCGGACCGGACCCGGATTTCAGCCTGCTTTCCTGACCTTCAGCAATTGCTAACCATGAACGCATCGCATGCCTGTCATGCCGATTTGCCGGCTCTGGAACAATATGTTCCCCTTGAATAGTAAGCACGCTTATTATATATGCCGCTCATGGTTTCGGACGGCATCGACAGATTGGGGTTTTTGATCCACGACGTGCAGCGCCTGATGCGCAAGCGCTTCGAGGCGCGCGCCAGCGGGTTCGGCCTGTCATCGGCGCAATGGCGGCTTCTGGTCCGCGTCGCCAAGGAGGCGGGCGTCGCCCAGGCGCGGCTCGCCGAGCTGCTCGAGATCGAGCCGATCAGCGTCTCGCGCCTGGTCGACAGGATGGAGGAGGGCGGCTGGATCGAGCGTCGTCAGGACGCCACCGACCGCCGCGTGCGCATGATCTTCCCGACCGAGAAGGCAAATGCGGCCTATGCCGAGGTCAAGAGCCTTGCCGGCGAGGTCTATGAGGAATCGCTTGCCGGCGTGTCGCCACAGGATCGCCGCACCCTGATCCGGACGCTGGACACGATCGTGCAGAATTTGACGGACGGCGAAGCGTCGTCCCTGGAAAAGATGAAGAATACGGAAGGCGCAGCAGCATGAACGCGGCAGCCAAGATAGACGAGAACGTCGCCAAGCTTGAAATGGAAGCCCCGGCGCAGCCACCGGCCGCTCCGGTCACCGTAGCGCCAGCGGCGCAGCCGGCGCCCGTGCCGAAGAAGAAGCGCCGCACCGGCCGCTTCCTGCTGATGGTTGCCCTGCCGCTGGCCCTGCTCGCCGGTGGCGCCTATGTCTGGGTGACGGGCGGCCGCTATGAGGAGACCGAGAACGCCAACCTCAGGCAGGCTCGGATTTCTGTCGCTTCCGATACGGCGGGCCGTATCGTCCAGGTCGGCATCGCCGACAACCAGACGGTCAAGCAGGGCGATCTTCTCTTTGTTATCGACCCGGAGCCCTATCGCATCGCGCTTGCCCAGGCCGACGCCGCGGTTGCGGCAGCGCGCCTCAATGTCGAGCAGCTGCGTGCCGCCTACAGCCAGGCGATGGCGCAGGAAAGATCGGCCAGCAGCGAGGTCGACTATGCGCAGTCGCAATATGACCGCGCCGCCGATCTCGCCCAGAAGGGCATCAACGCCAAGTCGTCGCTGGATGAGGCCCGCAACGATCTCGACAAGGCCAAGCAGCAGCTCGCGGTTGCCCAACAGGGCATCGTCAGCGCCAAGGCCGCACTTGGCGGCAACCCCGACATCGAGACCGACAAGCACCCGACCGTGATGTCGGCGCTCGCCGCGCGCGACAAGGCGGCCTACGACCTTGCGCAGACCACGGTGAAGGCGCCGGCCGACGGCGTGGTCTACCAAGCCTCGTCCTTCAAGGTCGGCCAGTATGTCGGCGTCGGCACGCCGCTGTTTGCGCTGGTCGAGACCGGCGACACCTGGATCGACGCCAACTTCAAGGAAACCCAGCTCACCAACATGAAGCCGGGCCAGAAGGCCGAGATCGTGGTCGACACCTATCCGGGCAAGACCTTCGAGGCGACCGTCAGGGCGATCGGCGCCGGCACTGGCGCCGAGTTCTCGCTGCTGCCCGCCCAGAACGCCACCGGCAACTGGGTCAAGGTCACCCAGCGCATCCCCGTGCGCCTGGAACTGACCGACCCCGACGCCAAGATGGCGCTGCGCACCGGCATGAGCGCGACGGTCACCGTCGACACCGGCGTGGCGCGCGGCCTGCCGTCGATCTTCGGTCACGCCACGGCCGGCGAGAGCGCGCAGTAAGGCCGTAGAAACAAAGAGTTGGAGCAGGGGATTGGTCTGAAGGGGGAAGTGAGAAGATCAGCTTTGAGACGAACCGCCTCGCGGCTCGATCGAAGCAGAAGCTTTCGACACGGACCCGTCGGTCCTCAGGTTCCCGGGTGGCAGGCATCCGCTCGAAAAGCGACTTTCGGTCGATGTAACCCCCACATCGATACTCGCGTCCCACCGCGATGAGGTCTCTTTGACGGAAGGTCCCGCCGCCCGGAAGCCGGGTGTACATTTTTTGTTACCTGCTGGAAGTTCGCCACCATGAGCACGCCCGAACCCTTCAAGGAAGTGCCGCACCGCGGCCTGATCACGGTCGCGCTCATGCTGGCGACGATCATGCAGGCGCTCGACACCACGATCGCCAATGTCGCGCTGCCGACCATGACCGGCGACCTCGGCGCCTCGCCCGACAACATCAACTGGGTGCTCACCTCCTATATCGTGGCCGCCGCCATCATGACGCCGGTCACCGGCTGGCTTGCCGACCGGCTCGGCCGCAAGGAGCTGTTCCTGGCCTCGGTGGTCGGCTTCACCATCTTCTCCATGCTCTGCGGCCTCGCCTGGAGCCTCGAGACTATGGTGCTCTTCCGCCTGCTGCAGGGCGTGTTCGGCGCGGCGATCGTGCCGCTGTCGCAGACCTTCCTGCTCGACATCAATCCCAGGGAGCGCCATGGCCAGGCCATGGCCATCTGGGGCGCCGGCATCATGCTGGGGCCGATCCTGGGCCCGACGCTCGGCGGCTGGCTGACCGAGAACTTCAACTGGCGCTGGGTGTTCTTCATCAACCTGCCGGTCGGCATCCTCGCGTTCCTCGGCATGGCCGCCTATCTGCCGGTCGTCGCCAAGCGCGTGCGCAGCTTCGATTTCTTCGGCTTCGCCATGATCTCGCTCGGCGTCGGCGCGCTGCAGTTGCTGCTCGATCGCGGCGGCGAGGTCGACTGGTTCTCCTCGACCGAGATCTGGATCGAGCTCGGCCTGTCGATCACCGGCTTCTGGGTCTTCATCATCCACACGGTGACGGCCGAGCATCCCTTCATCGATCCAAAAATCTTCCTCGACCAAAATTTCGTGACGGGGCTCGCCTTCATCTTCGTCATGGGCGTGCTGATCCTGGCCTCGATGTCGCTGTTGCCGCCGATGCTTGCCAACATCTTCGGCTACCCGACCGTTACCATCGGTGTCGTGCTGGGGCCGCGCGGCATCGGCACGATGATCTCGATGCTGTTCGTCGGCCGCATCATGCACAGGATCGATGCCAGGATCCTCGTCGCCATCGGCTTCTTGCTCACCGCGCAGTCGCTCTACACGATGGCGAGCTTCACGCCGCAGATGGACAACTGGCTGATCATCTCTTCGGGCGTCATCCAGGGGCTCGGCATGGGCATGGTGTTCGTGCCGCTGTCGGCGGTCGCCTTCGCCACGCTCGACACGCGCTACCGCACCGATGCCACCTCGCTGTTCAGCCTGGTGCGCAATCTGGGCTCGTCGATCGGCGTGTCGGTGGTCGCGGCGCTGATGGTGCAGAACACCCAGATCAACCACGGCGAGCTCGGAGCCTTCATCAACCCGTACAACCCCAATCTGTGGGCGGCCTCGCGGGCGGCTGCAGGCGGCGATCCTTCAGCGCTTTCGCAGGTCGACAGGCTGGTGAACGCCCAGGCGATGATGATCTCCTACATCAACGACTTCAAAATCCTGATGGTGATGACGCTGGTCGCGATCCCGTTCGTCATCCTGCTGCGCAAGCCAAAGGCCGCGCCCGCGGCGGACGCGCCGGCAGCGCATATGGACTGACGTTTGGCGGCGCTCGCTAAACGGCGCCTTCGTTCCGGCTGACGAACTCGAGCTGGTCCGGAGAGGGCCGGTCCCTTCAAATAACAACTGAATAACGGAGTGCCCTCGGCTCTAATTGCTGACATCAAAACTTACAATGCGGATCATCCGGTCACTGAGGTACATCAGGCACCCTCCAGCGCGGCGTCCCCGCAATTCGCCCACCCTTTGCGGCTTTGAAATAAGTCGCCGCGAGATCCTCGTCGCACGTCGATGACAGGTATATCTGGATTGACCCGCCATCCTCCGTGACGGGGTAACGTTCGCCGCATGCGGACGGAAAACCGTTACACACTTTTCCTGGAATTGCTCTAAGAGCCGACGGGAAGTCGCTATGGGCTGCCACTGGCCAAATGAAATGCGGCTTGCGATTATTTAATAAAATGCTAATATATTCCGCCTTGTTATTGGTTGGCTTGTTAATCAGCCAAGTTAGCTGGAGGGTGCGCTTGGTGCGCGCCGCGGTCCATCTTCTTTGGACGAGTGCTGCGCACGCGCGCATGAGTGGAATGTCCGCATCCAGAAGAGCCTCAGGAGGCATGGCGGCGTAGTTACTGCCGTTTGTGCCTCATTCTCGAACATGCGTTGAAGACAGACCGGCCGGTCAAGACCGGAGCGGTATCGCTCGCCTTTTAGCTGGAGGCCAGCGCCAGAGATGGCCTGCGGTGGGTTGGAGCGCGTACTCTGGCCAACAAGAGAAGGGAGTAACACATGTGTAGACATGGCTTGTTCTTGGCGGTTGCAACCGCCGTATCCATGGGCGGCGCCCTCATGCTCGGCACGGGCGGCGCGGTAGCGCAGAACGCGTGCACCGGCGTATCGGCCACACAGTGTACAGACTTCTGCGGCACTGCCGGCGTGGCTTCCTGCACGAAGACAGGGTCGACGCCCGACTGCGTCTGCAACACGACGACGAAGGACGTGAACGGCAACGCGAACGGCACGGGAACGACAGACACTGCAAGCGGCCAAGGCAACCTGGGCAACAAGACCGATACGAGCTGCACCGGCAATACGGGTCAGTGCAAGAAGTAATGGCCGAAACGCGTCGTCTTGTATCTGGTTTGTTGCCTGACGCGAAGGTGTGGGCGAGGTGACGGGTCGTCCGCTCCCGAGCCAGGACGAACAGCCGGGAGAGCACCTGCCCTCCCGGCAATATGGATAGTTCGCACATGATGATGCGCAGTATCCTCTTTGCGGCGGTGGTCGTCGGCGCGGCAACAACGCCGGAGGCTTCGCTCACACCGTCGTTGGCGTCGGGGGCTGAGCGGATTTCATCGGGTTTCCGGCAACTGCTAAAGCAGGTGAAGCTGACGTATACCGACGCGGAGAGGCCGGCGTACCAAACCGAAGTTGCGGAGCGGGGCGACATCGCTACCACCGTGCAGGCCGCCGGCACGCTCAATGCACGGGTGGTCGTGGAAGTCGGGTCTCAGCTTTCCGGCAGGATCAAGGAGCTTGACGCCGATTTCAACTCAAAGGTGACCTCGGGTCAGGTCATCGCGCGGGTCGAACCGGAAATGTATGAGGCTCGGCTGGCCCAGGCTGAAGCCGAGCTGGAGATGGCCCATACGCAGGTTTCTGTGCAGCGGGCGCAGATCGAACGAGCCCGGGCCGAACTGGAGACCGCTGAAGCCAAACATGCCTCGGCGATGGCTCAGAACAGGCGTGCGCAGATAGCGCTTGCCGAGGCGCTTCAGGACATGGAGCGCAAGCAGGCGCTTGCGCAGCGCAATATCATTCCGCCAGGCGAATGGGAGCGCACCCAGAACGCGCATAAATCGGCTGAAGCACAGGTCAAATCCCTCAGCGCCGAGGAGTTGTCGCAACTGGCCGCCGTCCGCGCCGCCCAGTCGACCGTCAGCATGGCTGATGCGGAGCTTGCCAACATGCTGGCCCAGGTCAAGCAGAGGGAAGCCGTGCTTCGCCAGGCCCGGATCGATCTCGAGCGGACCTATATTCGAGCGCCGGTCACCGGCACAGTGATCAATCGGGCGGTGAGCAGCGGCCAGACGCTGGCTGCGGGTTTGCAGGCACCGATACTGTTCACCATCGCCCAGGACCTGACGCAGATGCAGGTTGAAGCAACGGTGGTCGAAGCGGATATCAGCCGTTTTGCAGTAGGACAGCGGGTCACTTTCACCGTTGATGCCTATCCCGATCGCGTTTTCACCGGCTCGGTAAAACAGATCCGCAAGGCGCCGCAAGTCGTGCAGAATGTCGTCGCATATGTAGTCGTGGTCGGGGCAGAAAACCCGGAAGAGCTTCTGCTGCCGGGGATGACCGCCAATCTCGAGGTGGCGGTAGCAAAACGGGAAGGCGTCCTCAAAGTGCCCAATGCCGCCCTGCGTTTCCGCCCGAAGGGCACGGGGCCGGACGGGCCCCCGCTTGCAGCTGCTCGTTCATCCAAACCCGTGGCGGACGACCGTATGGAGCCTGGATTAGCCGGCCAAGTGTTCGTATTGGGACTGCATGGTGAGCCGAGGCCGGTTCCGCTCCTGCTCGGGATCACAGATGGCCGTACGACAGAGGTCAGGGCGGGCGATCTCCTGGAAGGTCAGTCAGTGATTGTTGGGTCCGCTAAACCCGGCTCGGAGGACGAGGCGTCTTCCGTGCTGATCAGGTTTCGCTTGCAGTGAGAGCCCCCAGCCGTGGCGCTGATCGACGTCGAGGAACTAAGCCGCAGCTACCGCATCGGCAGCTCATGGGTCAAGGCACTCGACGGCGTGAGCCTGACAATCCAGCAGGGTGAATTCGTCGCCGTGAGGGGACCCTCGGGTTCGGGCAAATCAACCTTCATGAATATTCTAGGCTGCCTCGACAGGCCAACCGAAGGCAAGTACCGGCTGGACGGTATCGAAGTCGGCAGTCTCCATCACGATGTGCTTGCCTCGATCCGCAACCGCAGAATCGGCTTCGTGTTTCAGTCATTCAATCTGCTGCCACGTGCCAGCGCCCTGGAAAATGTCGAGCTGCCGCTCCTCTATCGCCGAATGTGGCCAGGCAAGCGCCGCCGGCGCGCGCTTGCGATGCTTGAACAAATCGGGCTGAGGGACCGTGCGAGCCATAGGCCGGCTGAACTATCGGGTGGACAGCAGCAGCGCGTCGCCATTGCCCGTGCTCTGGTAACCGAGCCATTGGTTCTGCTCGCCGATGAGCCGACAGGTGCGCTCGACAGCCAGACCGGGCAGGAGATTATGACGATCTTGCGCGCTCTGAATGTTGCAGGCCTGACGATCGTTGTGGTTACGCACGAGAATGAGGTCGCAGCCAATGCCGATCGCATCGTGACCTTCCGCGACGGCCGCGTGGTGCCCGAGGGTTCCGAGACGCCGGGCGGTTTGGATTTGGGTGCCACCCGCCATTTGTCGTTGGTTCGCACCAATGCCCGGTAGCGCCGGAACGGCCCTGCGCTCGCTTCGAGCTCACCATTTGCGCAGCATGCTCACTATGCTGGGCATCGTCATCGGCGTTGCAGCCGTCGTCGTGATGATCGCCGTGGGCAACGGCGCTCGCGACCGGATCGCGGCGCAGATCCGCAGCCTCGGTGCGAACCTCATCGTGGTGACTCCAGGCAGCGTGCGCATGGGCAGTGTCCGGCTAGGCAATGGCGCCGCGCCGCAGTTGAGCGAAGAAGACGCGTTAGCGATCCAATCGGAAATTCCCGGTGTGGTCGTGGCGGCGCCGCTACTGCACGCCCGCGAGCAGCTCACCGTCGGGTCGTTGAACTGGCAAGGTGTGCTACGTGGCGTGACGCCCGACTATTTCGCGGCGCGGGAATGGCGCGTGATCGCGGGCCGGGAGATGACCCCAGAAGACAATCGTAGAGCCGCCAACGTAGTGCTCCTGGGCACGACGATGCTCCAGAAGCTGTTTGGCGAGACCGCTCCTATCGGCTCTGCGATCCGTATCCGTGGCGTGCCGTTCACGGTTATAGGCCTGCTCGAGCGGAAAGGACAAAGCGTTTGGGGCGAGGACCAAGACGATGTGGCGCTGGTGCCACTAAGAACGGCGCGGCGCCAGTTTGTCGGCACCAGCCGGACCAATCCGACCTTCGTGCACAACATCACCGTCAAGTTCGCCGAATGGCTATCGGCCGAAGATACGATGGCAGCTATCCGCGATCTTCTGTGGCAGCGTCACCGGTTGCGGGCGGGTCAGGAGGATAGCTTCATGATCAGCAATCTTGCAGAAGCCGCCGATCTCGAGGGATCGACCACACGAGTCGTATCGGTGCTGCTTTCCGCAGTCGCCTCGGTTTCGCTTGTGGTGGGCGGCATCGGCATTATGAATATCATGCTGGTGACGGTGACGGAGCGCACCCGCGAAATCGGGCTACGGCTGGCGGTCGGCGCGCGCCGACGCGACATCCTTGTCCAGTTTGTCGTCGAGGCGATGACGCTCGCCTTGCTGGGCGGAATCTTGGGCGCGCTTGTTGGTATCGCCGCAGCGACCGCCATCGGCGCCTTCGTCCAATGGCCGGTGGTCATCGACATCAGCGCAGTGCTGCTGGCCGTCAGTTTCGCCGCCTGCGTGGGTGTTTTCTTCGGCTATTATCCCGCCCGCAAGGCGGCACGGCTTCAGCCGATCGAGGCCTTGCGCACAGAGTGACCTGCCCAGCCCAGCGCTGTAGCGCAGTGGCTCCAACCCTCGAACATGGACGCAACTTCACGCGGGCTCCGCCCGTGCGACCAATGACCGCTTGCCCTGTATATTCCCGACATTGTCGACCTTCGGGACGGCGCCTTCGGGTCAAAAGGCGAGCTTAGCCGGCGGGCGATCCATGCTGGTGGTGGGCTGCCAGCCAGCGGCGGCCCGTCAGTCTCAACGGCCCAGCACCAGCGCCCAGTAGCGCAGGCTGGGGTCGCGGCCGTCGCGCATGTAGGCCAGTCCGAAGCGGCTGAAGTCGGGGTCGAGCATGTTGCGGCGGTGGCCGTCCGAATGCATCCAGATATCGAAGAGTTTCTGCAGGTCGAAGCGCCCCTCGGCGATGTTCTCGGCCGCGGTGCCGTGCACCCCGTTGTCCATCATGCGCGAGGCGAAATCCTTGCCCCAGCCGGTGGTGTGGCTCATGCGGCCGCCCGAGGCCATGTAGCCTGCCTGCTGCAGCGCCGCCTGTTCGAGCTGCGCATCCGGAACCAGCGCCGGCAGTCCGGCGGACGTGCGGATCGTGCTCAAAGTGCTCGTAGCGGAGGACGACACGCCGGCGCCTTCGCCGGTCGGCAGCGAGACGCTGGTGCAGGCGGCAATGCCGCCCAGCGCCACAAGGCCCGCGGCCTTGAGCAATGTGCGTCTGTCGAGATTGCGGGAATCGGTGGTCAGGCTGGTCATGCGGCCTCTGATACCGGCGATCATGGCTTTTGCCGGGCAGGCGTTGAAAATCGCGTTATGCGGCGACATTCCCCGGAAGATCGGCTATGATCACCGCGTTCATAAAGTGGCAGCCGCGGGCGGCCACCCCAGGCGGTGACCACCCCCGACACAAACGGAGGACGGTTATGGCCGGTTTTCATGTCATGGCGGACGCGCAAGGGATGCATGTGCAGCCCACGGTGCGCCACATCACCACGTCGGATCTCTGGGATGCATTGCGGCTCGGCGCCGAGGATTTCTGGGCCAAGCCTTCCCACTATGTGTTCCTGTGCCTGATCTACCCGATCGTCGGGGTGATCCTGACGCGATGGACGTCCGGCTCGAACGCCATCCAGCTCGTCTATCCGCTGATGTCGGGCTTCGCGCTGATCGGCCCCTTCGCGGCCATCGGCCTCTACGAGATCAGCCGCCGGCGCGAGCTCGGCATGAGCAGCCGCTGGCACCATGCGCTGGACGTGCGCCATTCGCCGGCACTGCCCTCGATCGCGGCGATCGGCGTCATGCTCTTCGGGCTGTTCCTGATGTGGCTGTTCACCGCGCAGTCGATCTACACCAGCCTGTTCGGCGCCGAGCCGCCGGCTTCGGTCGGCACCTTCCTACGTGAGGTGCTGACGACCGGCAAAGGCTGGACGCTGATCCTGCTCGGCAACGCCGCCGGCTTCGTCTTCGCGGCGGTCGTGCTTGCCACCACCGTCATCGCCTTCCCGCTGCTGCTCGACCGCGATGTCGGCGCCGTCTCGGCGATCGAGACCTCGGCGCGCGCGGTGGCGGCCAATCCCTTGCAGATGGCGCTCTGGGGCCTGACGGTCGCGGTGCTTCTGGTGATCGGCTCGATCCCGCTGTTCGCCGGCCTTGCCGTCGTCGTGCCGATCCTCGGCCACTCGACCTGGCATCTCTACCGCAAGGTTGTGGAGCCGGAGCAGATCCGGCCGGAGCGCCGGCCGATGTAGCGCGAGTTTTGCGCTAGCGCTGCGCTTCGGTCGCCATTCTCAAGGCGAGAGCAGTCAGCACCGTGCCCATCATCCAGCGCTGGACGACCAGCCAGAACGGCCGTCCGGCAAGGAAGGTGGCGATCGAACCGGCGGTCACCGCGATGATGGCGTTGACCGTGAGGCTGATCGAGATCTGCGTGACGCCCAGCACCAGAAGCTGCGACAGCACATGGCCCTTGGCCGGATTGATGAACTGCGGCAGCAGCGAGAGATAGAGCACCGCCACCTTCGGGTTGAGCAGGTTGGTCATCAGCCCCATGACGAACAGCTTGCGCGGCCTGTCCTTCGGCAATTCGCGCACCTGGAACGGCGAGCGTCCGCCGGGCCTCAGCGCCTGCCAGGCGAGCCACAGCAGGTAAAGCGCGCCGGCAATGCGCAGCGCGTCATAGGCGTAGGGTACGGCGAAGATCAGCGCCGTGATGCCGAAAGCCGCCGAAACCACATAGAACAGAAAGCCCAGCGCCACGCCGCCCAGCGAGATCAGCCCCGCCTTCGGCCCTTGCGACAGCGAGCGCGAGATCAGGTAGATCATGTTCGGCCCAGGTGTCAGCACCATGCCGAGGCAGATCAGCGCGAAGGTGAGATGATTGGCGGCGTCGGGCATGGCTTGATCTCCAGCGCGTGCGGCAGGGACGGTCCGATGCCGGCGAGCACTGACATGTGCCTTGTGCCGCGAACGCGCACAAGGGCTTGCCGACCCCGGCCGTTGCGCCAGAGCGGGCCCGGAGGCTGTCGTATCCAGGCGTTGGTACCTCTACTCACCGACGACCGAGGCCGCCGGACGAGGCGAGACTATAGGATCGGCATGACGAAGGACGATCTTCCACGCCCCTTCCTCCCGCCGAAATATAGTGGTGGTTCGAAGTGCAATCGGCACCAGCTTGTCGCTGCCGCCGACCTTGGATCGGAACCGCTCGATCTCAATGATGTAACCCAAATCCGTCGTTGCGTACTCGGAAATGCGCTCAAAGCCGACAGCCTCGCCGTCCCGGTAGTTTGTAGCGGCACGGTCCATTGTTTCGGCAGCTTTCTTCCATCCTTTGGCCGGTGGGCCGAACGGGTTGGCGATGACGACGTCATCGCGTTGGGAATAGAGACTTTTCAAAGGCTCGGGATCGCCCTTGACGAAGGCATCCACGGCTAAATGATCCTGCTCGATGAGTTTCGCGAGGTCGGCCAACATCTCAGCATCCTCAGATGATAGGGAAAGAGGATACTATCTGAAAACCAACCCCTAATCCTGCCGTTTCACTTCTTGGTGCGCCAGCATCCATCTATGTGCCTACCCCACCACCCGCAAATTCGACAGCTCGTTCGCAATCTCTTTAAAGTTGTCGGAGAGAGTCGCCCCCGTCGCGTTCCAGAACAGCTTGGCGGGCTTGCTGGGGTCGGTGGGGTCCTTGCGGAAGCGGGAGTCGGACGAGCAGGTCTTCAGCGCGTCCATCGCCTTCTTGTCGTCGGCGTCGGTCGAGGACATGTCGAGCGCCACCGTCATCACCATGATGTTGGCCGCCTTGGCATTGTCGCAGAGCTTGGCCATCTGCTCGTTGAGCGCGTTGGTGTAGTTGCTCGAGGAATAGTTGAACTGGCCGATGGCGCCCGACGTGCCGCCGAACAGGCGGGTGACCGAGGTGCCGTTGTAGCCGACGCCGGTATAGCCGTAGGCCGCATAGGTCGACTTGTTGCCGGCCGGATCGGGGTTCACGGTCGAATAGGTGTTCTCGCCGTCGGTGAGCACGATAACGACCTTGTCGTTGCCGCGCTCGGTCTCCATCCTTCCCTCGGTGAAGGGTGCGCTGCTGGAGACGGTGCGCCAGCCCCAGGCCATGCCTTCCGGGACATTGGTGTTGCCGTTGGGAACCATCAGGTCGATCGCCGCCTTGATGGCGGCCAGCCCATCCGCATTGGTGACGTCGGTGAGCGGGGTAATCGGCGTCGTGGTGCAGCTGTAGTTCGGCCCGGCACCCTTGCTCAGCACCGGCGCATCGATCGGCCGCGGCTGGAAATATTTGGCCATGTTGGATTGCCGGGTCTTGCCTGTGGTGCTCGACGGATCGTCGTTCCACCAGCTGTTGGCGGCGCCATAGGTCACCGGGTTCGGCTCGTCCGGATCCTGCGTCACCTTCCAGTGGTTGCCCGGCTCGTCCGGCGCGAACATCGGCACGAACATGGTGGCGGGATCGCCGACGCCGATGCCGGTGTTGTTGGGGCCGCCGGACGCCGGCGTGTCGTCGACATTGTAAGGGTAGGGCCGGACCTCGACGCAGCCCTGCCAACTGGCGAATGGCCCGTAAGTGTCGACATAGTCGTACTCGGTGTGGCTACGCCTGCAGGTGTGATTGGAGCGGTATTCGTCGCAGACCGTGCGGGCGCTGCCGGCGACGCGTTCGTGGCTGGTGACCACCTTCATGTCGCGATAGAGCTCGAAGCGGCTCAGGATCTGGCCTTCTTCCTCGCCCCAGCCGGTGCCTTTCTTGTACCAGATGCCGTTGGTCTTCTCGGCGTGTTTGTCGGACGCGCTGAGCGTCGACCAGTCGAAATTTTCGTTGGCGATCGGCGACAGGCCGTAGGTGTCCATCCACGAGGCGTTATCGTTCTGCGGCCCGACATTGACCGAGGCGGCGAAGGGCACGAGGCTGAACTGGACGGGCTTGTCGATCTGCTTGATCTGCGCCGCCTGCTGGGCGAGCGTGTCGACAAGCTGCTTGGCGGCCTGCTTGAGCAGGTCGATGCGCTTCTGTCCCGCTCCGGTGCCGAGGTTGCTCATCGAGCCCGAATTGTCGAGCACCATCGCCACTTCCAGCGTGTTCTTCAGCCGCACCTGCGAGCATGGCGCGAGCTTGATCGGCTTGTTCGCATCGCCCTCGGACGCGCCGGCAAGCAGCGCCGCCGCCGGGTAGAAATAGGGGTGGTAGCTGAGCGTCGCGCACAAGGTGACCAGGCCGCCGCCGGCCTGGTTGCTGGGCAGAGTGACGTCGAGCGAGATATTCGCGGGGTCGATGTTGTTGAGGTTCGCCTTGAAGAAATCGACCGCGTAGGCCTTGATCTGCTCGTCGGTGGCGCCTTCCGCCAGCCGCCGAGCGGCAGCGAAGTTGGCGGCGTCGAGCGCGTTCAGCACCATCTGCTTCTCACGGTTGAGTTCCGTGAAATCGATGCCGATTGCCACGGCGCCCATCAGGGGCACCATTGCGATCGCTGTCACAAGGGCATAGTTGCCGCGCCGGTCGCGGCAGAATCGACGCCAGAATTCGCGCATCCGCGTGAGCGCCCCTCTTCCTCAATCAGCCGACGATGCGCAGGTTCGACAGCTCGTCGCCGATCGCCTTGAAGTCGTTCGACAGCGAGGCGCCGGTGGAGTTCCAGAACAGCTTCGCCGGCTTGCTCGGATCGGTCGGATCCTTGCGGGAGCGCGAGTCGGATGAGCAGGTCTTCAGTGCGGCCATCTGCGCAGCCTCGGCCGTATTGCTGGAATCGAGATCGAGCGCGATGGTCATGACCATGACGCCGGCCGCCTTGGCATTGTCGCAAAGCGTCGCGAAATGCTCGCTCATGGCCTTGGTGTAGTTGGCGTTCGAGTAGTCGGTCTTGCTGACGCTGCTACTGGTGCCGAGGAAGATGCGGCCATAGCTGTAAGTGGTCTTGTACGGCTTCACATAACCTAGGGCCGAATAGGTGGATTTGGCGCCGGCCAGGTCGTTGGCCCCCAGTGAGTTTGGCGTGTAGTAGGTATTGGCCCCGTCCGTCAGGACGATCACGACCTTGTCATTGCCCTTTTCGGTTTCGGGTCGGCCTTCGGTAAAGGGAGCCGTGCTGGAAAGGGTCCTCCAGCCCCAGGCCATGCCTTCCGGCACATTGGTGGCGCCATTGGCGGCCATGGCATCGATGGCCGCCTTGACGGCTGTTGAACCAGTCGTGGTCGATACATCGGTGAGCGGTGTGATCGCCGTGGTGCTGCAACTTGTATTCGGCCCTGCGTCCATCCCGTAGGCAGGCGTCACCTTGGTGCCTGGATTGAAATATTTCGGCATATAGCGCTGCCGTTCAGCATCCGTGCCTGTCGACACATCGTCATGCCAATTGCTGTAGGCGGGGCGCCAATAGCTGTCGTTGTTATCGGTTTCGTCTGGAGCGAACATCGGGACGAACAATGTTGCCGGCGTCGAGGTCGAGGCTGGCGTGTCCTGTACGTTATAAGGATAGGGACGGGACTCGACGCAGCCGCCCCAAGTCGCGATCGGGGCGTAGGTTATGTTGGACGTGCAAACGCCACTCCAATCTTTGGTGCACGACGAAATGCGCTTCATCCACTTGTAGATCGAAAAGCGCGTCAGCACCTGGTTTAGCTGCGACGCATCCCATGCCGAGCCTTTCGCGTAGTAGTAGTTGCCGGATTTCACCGCATATTGGTTAGGGGAGTTGGCCGAGGTAAGTGTCGACCAATCGAGGTTCTCCTGGTCGAGGGGCGAAACGCCTGTCGTGTCCATCCAGGCTGCGTCAGCGTTGGCCGGACCGACATTGACCGAGGCCGCGAACGGAACGAGGCTGAACTGAACGGGCTTGGTGACCTGCTTCATCAGCTGCGCCTGGCCTCCCAGCTGGTCGACCAATTGCTTGGCGGCGCTTTTCAAGAGGTCGAACCGCACCTTGTTCGAGCCGTGGCCGAGCTCGGTCATCGATCCGGAATTATCAAGCACCAGCGCCACTTCCAGCGTGTTCTTGAGCTTGATTTCCGACTTTGCGGAGATGTTGACCGTGGTGTCGCCCGCGGTTCCGCCGAGCAACATGGCCGCGACCGGCAGGAAATAAGGCTGGTATTTCAACGCCGCCTGCAAAACCAGCGTGCCGCTGCCGGCATTGTTGTTGGGCAAGGTGACGGTCAGCGTTGTGTTGGCTGGCGGCACATGCCTGAGATTGGCCTCGAAGAACTGCCTGGCGTAAGTCTTGGCAGCGTCATCGGTGGCGCCGGCGGCAACCTGCTGCGCCGTCGCGATGCCGGCGGCGTCGAGCGCGTTCAGCGTTTCCTGCTTTTGTCGCACCAGCTCGGTATAGTCGACGGCAAGCGCCACACCGCCCATCAGCGGTATCATGGTAATGGCTGTCGCCAGGGCATAGTTGCCCCGCCTATCGCGAAGAAATTTGCGGATCATTTGCCCTAGCCCCCCGCCAAAGACCCAACATTGGATAAGACCATGGTCGTAGTTGATCTGGAACCATTGTCGCAAATCGTTAAATTTTAAGTTGCACGAAACAATCCAAGGTCGCGCTGCCTTTTGACGGCGCATTAACCCTGTGCCGTACCGCCGCTCCTCGCTGTCGGCGCTGCCGGCAATGGGGAAAGCTGGTGACAGGATGAAGCGCTTCGGCTATGCGGGACCGGCCGCGGCGGCCTCTGAACCAATGGATGGCTGTCGCGGCCCTTGCCAGAGATCAGGATCAGGAAAACGGTATGGCGGATTCGCCCGACATCATCGCTTCGCTCGCCGCCCTGACGGGAAACTATGCGGCCATTCTGTGCGACGTATGGGGCGTGGTGCACAATGGCGAATGGCACTTTCCCGTTGCTGCGGAAGCGCTCGCCCGGGCGCGCGCGGCAAAAGTGCCGGTGGTGCTGATCACCAACTCGCCGCGTCGCAGCGCCGACGTCATCGCGCAGATGAACGCGATCGGTGTGCCGGCCGAGGCGTATGACCGCGTCGTCACCTCGGGCGACGTCACGCGCGACCTGATCGCCGAGGGTCCGCGGAAGATCTTCCACATCGGCCCCGAGCGCGACTTCACCCTCTATGACGGCCTGGACATCGAACTGGTGGAGGAGTTCGAAGCTTCCGGCGTCGTCTGCACCGGGCTTTATGACGACGAGGTGGAGAAGCCCGCCGACTATGCGGAACTGCTGCAGCGGCTGCGTGCCCGCAACCTGCCGTTTATCTGCGCCAACCCGGATATCCTGGTCGAGCGCGGCGAGCGCACCATCTGGTGCGCAGGCGCGCTCGCCCGCGATTACGCGCAGCTCGGCGGCCGCTCGCTGATTGCCGGCAAGCCTTTCGCGCCGATCTACAATGTCGCCATGAAAGAGGTCGCCGATCTGCTCGACCATCCGGTCGAACGCTCGGCTGTCCTGGCCATCGGCGACGGCATGATGACCGACGTCAAGGGTGCCAGCGACAACGGCTTCGACGTGCTCTATGTCTCGGGCGGCATCCATGCCCGCGATTATGGCGATCCGCTGCGGCCCGATCCCGAAAGGCTGGCGGGCTTTCTTTCAAAGCATGGCTATCGGCCGGTCGCCGTCATCCCGCGGCTGCAATAGAGCATGATCCCCGAAAAGTGTGCAGCGGTTTTTGGAAAAGATCATGCTCAAACAAGAAGATAAAGCGGAAGGACGATTCGAAGAAGTCATCCCGCTTTATGCTGGTAGCGTGGTCATGACGGGCGCCTCGATATGACGCAAGCTTTCGAACGCATTTCGGCAGTCGCGCCGTTGCCTGCCCATCTGCGCGGCGGCGTCGTGGCGATCGGCAATTTCGACGGCGTCCACCGCGGCCATCTCGCCGTGCTGGAGCGGGCGCTGGCCGAGGCCGGCCGTCGCGGTGTGCCGGCGCTTGTGCTCACCTTCGAACCGCACCCGCGCAAGGTGTTCAGGCCGGAGGTGCCGCTTTTCGTGCTGACGCCGCCGCCGATGAAGGCCAGGCTGCTCGCGAAGCTCGGCTTCGCCGCCATGGTCGAGCAGCCGTTCACGCGCGATTTCGCCGCGCTCTCGGCCGAGGCGTTCGTGACCGACGTGCTGCAGAACAAGCTCGGCATCTCTCATTCGGTCACCGGCTTCGACTTCCATTTCGGCAAGGACCGCCAGGGCGGCCCGGCCTTCCTGATGGCGGCAGGCGAGCGGCACGGTTTCGGCGTCACACTGGTCGATGCCTTCCGCGACGAGGGCGCCGAGGTTGTCTCGTCGAGCCGCATCCGCGACCTGCTTTGCGAGGGCAAGGTGGAGGAGGCCGCCGGCCTGCTCGGCTACCGCTTCACCGTCGAGTGCGAGGTAATCGGCGGCCAGCGGCTCGGCCGCACGCTCGGCTTCCCGACCGCCAACATGAGGCTTTCGCCGGAAGCCACTCTGAAGGAAGGGATTTATGCCGTCCGCTTCCGCCGCGCCGACGGCACGCTCCATGACGGCGTCGCCAGTTTCGGCCGCCGTCCGACCGTCGACGACAACGGCGCGCCGCTGCTCGAAACCTATGTCTTCGATTTCTCAGGCGATCTCTACGGCGAAACCTGCGAAGTATCCTTCTTCGGCTTCCTGCGCCCCGAATTGAAGTTCGATGGGCTCGATGCGCTGGTGGTACAGATGCAGCGCGACGAGGCCGAGGCGAGGGCGCTGCTCGCCGGCGTGCGCCCGCTTTCGGAACTGGACGCCGCGATCGCTTTCTGAGGGCAGGAAAGCACGGTGGGTGCAAAGAGAAGCACGCAAAAGCGCCTGACCGGCAGGTTTGCAAGCCTTGGAGATTGGCGAAACGCCTCTCACTTCGTCATCCTGGGGCGAAGCAAGGAGCGAAGCGACGCAGCGCAGACCCCAGGATCCATGCCGTGACGCCTGAGAGCTGCTGCGGTGCAGAATTCTGCGCCGTTGCGCCTTTCGGCTGAGGTTACGACATGGATCCCAGGGTCTTCGCGACGGAGCTTCGCTCCTGCTTCGCCCAGGGATGACGACGTTGGAAGGCTTCGGCTAAATCGCGAAGGCCGAGAGTCCCTACCGCTTCAGCGCCAGTCCGATGGCGATGAAACTCCAGCCCTGGAAGATCAGGTCGATGGCCAGGAACAGGCCCAGCACCCACAAGCTGTTGACCGGCCAGCCCATGGCGATGATCAGGCCAAGCAGGATGGTGATGACGGCGGCGGCGAGCAGCCATCCCCAGCCTTGCTCCGGCCGGTGATGATAGGCGACCCAGGCCCTGAGCAGCCCGGAAGCGACCAGCGCGATCGCCAGCAGAAGCGTCAGCACCGCCGAGGCAAGCAACGGATTGTCGAAAGCGAAGAAGCCGGCGATCGCATAGAGCAGGCCGCTCGCCAACCAGTAGAAGAAGCGTCCCCAGGTCTTGACGCCGAAGGCATGGATAATCTCGATGGCGCCGGCCATCAGCATCAGCCAGCCGACGACATAGACCGAGGCGACGGTGGCGATGAACAGATTGCCGAAGGCGATGCCGCCGAAAATCAGGAGCAGCACGCCGAGAGCCACGAACCATCCCCATTTGTCGCGCGTGCGGCCGATCGCTTCGTTCAGGGCATCGCCTTGGAAGGTCATGGTCCCGTCTCCTTGAGCGTTCGCCGCGCGTGCTGCGGGTCAACCGAAGGTAGTCCCAATGGCCTTGCCCGTCCAGCGAACCCGAGCGGCGGCTGCACGCTGAAAATCAGCCAGGTCGCCGTCACCGATGTTACGGATTTTAAGTCAAATTTTACCGAACCGGCGCCATGCCTTCCGCGCTGCCGGGTGTTGCTGCCGGCGTGTTTCGCGTAAGGGTTGACGATGCGTATTGTCGGGACGATTCCGCTGGTTCTCGCCTCAGGCCTGATGGCCGTCTCCGCCGCACATGCGGGCGAGGGGAGCTGGTATTCCGGCGACTGGTACCTGACGCTCGGTGCCACCGGCCTCGTCGCCCCGAATTTCGAGGGCGGCAAGAAGTACATGCTGAGCGCCCAGCCGATCATCTCGCTCGGCAAGGCCGGTCCGGAGGCGCGCTTCTCCTCGCGCAACGACAACATCTCGCTGGCGCTGATCGACGACGGCAGCGTGCGCGCCGGCCTCACCGGCAAGTTCCTGTTCGCGCGCGACAGTAAGGATGAGCTCAAGGGCCTCGATCCGGTGCGCTGGGGCGGGGAGGCGGGCGGCTTCTTCGAATTCTATCCCTTCGAATGGATGCGCGCGGGCCGAACTCAGACACGGCATCCGCGCCCATGACGGCTTCGTCGCCGACATCGCGGCGGACGCTTTCTACGACATCACGCCAACGGTGCGCATCTCAGGCGGCCCGCGCGCCTCCTTCGCTTCGTCCGGCTATTTCGATGCCTATTACGGCGTCAACGCCAAGGAAGCGGCGGCTTCCGGCTTGAGCGAATACCATCCCGGCGGCGGAGTGAAATCGACCGGCCTCGGCGGCGCGATCACCTGGAAGGTGACCGAGCCGATGACGGCGAGTGTCTTCACCGAATATTCGCGTCTGATGGGGCCGGCGGCCGATTCCAGCCTGGTCAAGGAGCGCGGCGACCGCAACCAGTGGACGGTCGGCGTGTCGACGACCTATCGCTTCAATTTCTCGATGTAGGGCAAGAAACCAGCGCTCTGCCTTGAAATCCGCGCTTTATTCCTGCCGCGGCATCCGCTAAAAGCCACGCCATGAGGAGCTTTTCGCGCCTTTTCGCGATCGCGATACGAATTACGGGCCCGGTGTTCCGGGTGGCCTGAGAGCCGCCGGAGCCGCCGGGACTTTGGCGCGCGGCCCCTCGCGCTTTTTCCAAATGATGATAGTTCAACGCCCGAGCTCTTTTTGCCAACGGGCAATGCACATGGCAGACCAATGACCGACGTGACCGATACTGCTGAAACGATCGATTATTCCAAGACGCTTTACCTGCCGCAGACCGATTTCCCGATGCGCGCCGGCCTGCCCGAGAAGGAGCCGGGGCTGGTCAAGCGCTGGCAGGACATGGACCTCTACCGCAAGCTCAGGCAGGACTCCGCCGGCCGCGAGAAATTCGTGCTGCATGACGGCCCGCCCTACGCCAACGGCAACATCCATATCGGCCATGCGCTGAACAAGATCCTGAAGGACGTCATCAACCGCTCCTTCCAGATGCGCGGCTACGACGCCAATTACGTGCCGGGCTGGGACTGCCACGGCCTGCCGATCGAATGGAAGATCGAGGAGCAGTATCGCGCCAAGGGCAAGAACAAGGACGAGGTGCCGGTCAACGAGTTCCGCAGGGAATGCCGCGACTTCGCCGCCAACTGGATCAAGGTGCAGGGCGACGAGTTCCAGCGCCTCGGCGTCATCGGCGATTTCCACAATCCCTACACGACCATGGCCTACCACGCCGAGGCGCGGATTGCCGGCGAGCTTTTGAAATTTGCTATGTCGGGCCAGCTCTACCGAGGCTCCAAGCCGGTGATGTGGAGCGTGGTCGAGCGCACCGCGCTCGCCGAGGCCGAGGTCGAATACCAGGATTATGAGAGCGACACGATCTGGGCGAAGTTCCCGGTCGCCAGCCTCGCCCAGCCGGTCGCCGGCACCGATGCGGCGCCGGCGCTGGATGAGGCCGCGCTCGATCTCGTCGAGGCGCATGTCGTCATCTGGACGACGACGCCCTGGACCATCCCCGGCAACCGCGCCGTCAGCTATTCGCCGCGCGTCGCCTACGGCCTCTACGAGGTGACGGCGGCCGAGAACGCCTTCGGCCCGCAGCCCGGCGAAAAGCTGATCTTCGCCGACGCGCTGGCCGAGGATGCTTCGGCCAAGGCGAAGGTGACGTTGACGCGCCTTCACAGCGTCTCAAGCGAACAGCTTGCAAGGCTTACGCTTTCGCATCCGTTCCGGGGGTTGGGCGGCGGCTATGAATTCCCCGTGCCGATGATTGCCGGCGAGCATGTCACCGACGATGCCGGCACCGGCTTCGTCCACACCGCGCCCAGCCATGGCCGCGAGGACTTCGACGCCTGGACGGATGCGGTGGCCGAGCTCATCAAGCGCGGCGTCGATACCGCAATCCCGTTCCCGGTCGACGATGCCGGCTTCTTCACCAAGGACGCGCCGGGCTTCGGCCCGGACCGCGAGGGCGGCGCCGCGCGCGTCATCGACGACAACGGCAAGAAGGGCAACGCCAACCAGGCGGTCATCGACGAGCTGATCAAGCGCAACGCGCTCTTTGCGCGCGGCCGGCTGAAGCACAGCTATCCGCATTCCTGGCGTTCGAAGAAGCCGGTCATCTTCCGCAACACGCCGCAGTGGTTCGTCTATATGGACAAGGAGCTTGGCGACGGCACGACGCTGCGCAGCCGGGCGCTGAAGGCGATCGACGACACCCGCTTCGTGCCGGCGGCCGGCCAGAACCGCATCCGGGCCATGATCGAGGAGCGCCCCGATTGGGTGCTGTCGCGCCAGCGCGCCTGGGGTGTGCCGATCGCCGTCTTCGCCGACGACGACGGCAATGTGCTGAAGGACGAGGCCGTCAACCAGCGCATCATGGACGCCTTCGAGAAGGAAGGCGCCGACGCCTGGTTCGCGCCCGGCGCCAAGGAGCGTTTCCTCGGCAATCACGATGCCTCGAAATGGCGCCAGGTCAGGGACATCCTGGACGTCTGGTTCGACTCCGGCTCGACGCATGTCTTTACGCTGGAGGATCGCCCGGATCTCAAATGGCCGGCCGACGTCTATCTCGAAGGCTCGGACCAGCATCGCGGCTGGTTCCATTCCTCGCTGCTCGAAAGCTGCGGCACCAGGGGCAGGGCGCCTTACGACACGGTCATCACCCATGGCTTCACCATGGATGAGGAAGGCCGCAAGATGTCGAAGTCGCTCGGCAACACCGTCGTGCCGCAGGATGTGATCAAGCAGTCCGGCGCCGATATCCTCAGGCTCTGGGTAGTGACGACCGACTATTGGGAAGACCAACGGCTCGGCAAGAACGTGCTGCAGACCAATATCGATGCCTACCGCAAGCTCAGGAACACCATCCGCTGGATGCTGGGCACGCTTGCCCATGACGACGGCGAGGATGTGCCGGTGGACAAGATGCCGGAGCTGGAGCGGCTGATGCTGCACCGGCTGTCCGAGCTCGACGAGGTGGTGCGCCAGGGCTACGACGCCTTCGAGTTCAAGCGCATCACCCGCGCGCTGCTCGACTTCATGGTGGTCGAGCTGTCGGCCTTCTATTTCGATATCCGCAAGGACGCGCTCTACTGCGACGCGCCCTCCAGCCTGCGCCGCAAGGCGGCGGTCAAGGTCGTGCGCCATCTCTTCGAATGCCTGGTGAAGTGGCTGGCGCCGATGCTGCCCTTCACCATGGAGGAGGCCTGGCTCGACCGTCATCCGGAGGCCGCCTCGGTGCATCTCGACCAGTTCCCGGCCATTCCAGAAAACTGGCGCAATGAGGCGCTGGCCGAGAAGTGGCGCAAGGTAAGGCAGGTTCGCCGCGTCGTCACCGGCGCGCTCGAGATCGCGCGCGCCGACAAGCTGATCGGCTCGTCGCTGGAAGCCGTTCCGGTGGTCACGATCGACGACGCGACGCTCGAAGCCGCGATCGCCGATGTCGACATGGCCGAGATGGCGATCACCAGCGACCTTGTCATCAAGCACGGCAAGGCGCCGCAAGGCGCGTTCACCCTGGACGACGTCAAGGGCGTCGCCGTGGTTGTGGAAAAGGCCGAGGATCGCGGTCTCACCAAATGCGCGCGCTCCTGGCGCTACACCGCCGATGTCGGGCAGGACCAGGAATTCCCGGATGTCTCGGCCCGCGACGCGGCCGTTTTGCGCGAGCTGAAGGCGCTGGGTCGGCTGTAGCAACCTGTTTATAAGCCGATGCAGAAATGCCACGCGGGCGGCGCAAATCCGCCCGCGCGTTGCCCTTAACAAGCGGTTGAGGTAAACACGCGACACTCCGGCAGACAAATTCTCGCCGGATTTCCATCGCAAGTGCGGGATATTCGGGGACCGCGCCGTCGGCCGGTGGCGACCAGAGGCAGCTAGAGTGGGACTTTATGGCATGACCGAAAGAACGTTTGCGCGCGCCGCGCTGCTAGCGCCGCTTGTGGCATCGGCCATCGCCATGTCCGGCTGCGTCAGTTCGCCCACCTACGGAACCGACAAGACTGCCGCCGCGCAGCTCTTCGACGACGTTTCCGGCGCAGCCTCGATCACGCCGAAGCATCGCGATCCGATCGATTACAAGCCGCGGCCCGACCTTGTGAAGCCGGCGCCGGGACAGAAGGAAACGCTGCCGCCGCCGCAGGAGAGCATCCAGACGGCGAGCGCCGACTGGCCCGAATCGCCCGAGGCGCGCCGCGCCCGCATCCGCGCCGAGGCGACCGCCCACCAGAACGATCCGAACTACCAGCCGGAGGCCGTCGAGGACGTGCAGACCGATCCGGTCGCGGTGAAGAAGGCGATGGCCGATTCGGCGTCCAGCCATCCGCCGCGCTGGTCGCCGGACGATTCCAGCGCGACCCGCACCGCCGAGATCCAGCGCCGCCTTGCCGAGCAGAAGCAGGGCAATCCCAATGTCCGCAAATATCTGAGCGAGCCGCCGCTCGCCTATCGCCAGGCCGCCGCCACCGCGCCGCAGAACGAGTTCGGCGAGGACGAGTACAAGAAGGAACGCCGCCTCAAGGCACAGGCCGAAGGCAAGAAGAGCGGCGGCTGGTTCGACTGGCTGGGCCTGTAAGGCGAGCGCGCCGCGGCATAGCGACGCCTAGGCTTCCCTTTTGTCGCGAAAGAAATCCTTGAGGATGAGGGCGGCTTCGCTTTCGCCCAGCCCCGGATAGATGTCGGGCGTGTGGTGGCAGGTGGGCGAGGCGAAGAAGCGCACGCCGTTGACCACCGCGCCGCCTTTCTCGTCGGCGGCGCCGAAGTAAAGCCGGCGCAACCTGGCGAAAGAGATTGCGCCGGCGCACATGGCGCAGGGCTCCAGCGTCACATAGAGGTCATGGCCGGTGAGCCGCTCGCTGGCGAGTTTCTGGCAGGCTTCGCGGATCGCCAGCATCTCGGCATGCGCGGTCGGGTCGGCGAGCTCGCGGGTTCGGTTGCCGGCTCTCGCCACCACGCTGTTGCCGTTGGCGATCACCGCGCCGACCGGCACCTCGCCGCGGCTCGCAGCCGCCTCGGCCTCTTCTAGCGCCAGCGCCATGAAATCCGGCCGCTTCACGCGGTTTCCATTCCGATTACTCCTCGCCACCCGATGGTGATCCTGTTATCTAGCCGCCCAAAAGAGCAAAGGCCACATGGACGACAACGACAAGAAATTTCCGCGCAAAGGTGCGGGCAAGGGCGGACCGAAAGCCGGCCGCGAACGCACGGCAGGCAAAGGCGGCAAGGAACCGTTCGCCAAGCGCGATCGGCCGATGGCGGCGGATGGCGAGCGCCCTGCGCGCGACTTCAAGCGCAGCTACAAGCCGCGCGAAATGGGCGAGGGAGCCGAGCGCGGCGAGAAGCCGTTCCGCAAAGGCCCGCGCCCGGAGGGCAAACCGTTCGAGAAGAGAGAGGGGCCGCGCAAGTCTTACGGGCCGCGCGGCGACCGGCCGGCGGCGGCCGATGGCGAGCGCCGCGAGTTCAAGCGCAGCTACAAGCCGCGCGAAGTGGGCGAGGGTGCCGAGCGTGGCGAACGCCCGTTCCGCAAAGGCCCGCCGCGCGAGGGCAAGCCCTTCGAGAAGCGCGAAGAACGCCGGCCCTACGCGCCGCGCGGCGACCGGCCGATGGCTGCCGAAGGCGAGCGCGGCGAAAGGCGTTTCGACCGGCCCAAGCGCGATTTCGGCGACCGCCCCAAGCGCGATTTCGCCGACCGGCCGAAGCGCGATTTCGCCGACCGGCCGAAGCGCGACGAGGGCGAGTTCGCGGAACGCCCGAAGCGGGATTTCAGCGATCGTGCGCCGCGTGACCACGCCGCAGGAAAGCCCGAAGGCGGCTTCAAGCCGCGCCCACGTCCATCGGAGGCGGCGCCGGAAGCCGGCGAACGCATCGCCAAGCGGCTGGCGCGCGCCGGCATTGCCTCGCGTCGCGACGCCGAGGAACTGATTGCGGCCGGCCGCGTCAAGGTCAATGGCAAGGTGCTGTCGTCGCCGGCCTTCAACGTCATGCCTGACGATGTCATCCATCTCGACGGCACGGAAATCCCGCCGATCGAGCGCACTCGGCTGTTCCTGTTCCACAAACCGGCGGGCGTGGTCACCACCAACCGCGATCCCGAAGGCCGCAAGACCGTCTTCGACGTTCTGCCGGCCGATCTGCCCAGGCTGATGACCGTCGGCCGCCTCGACATCAACACCGAGGGGTTGCTGCTGCTCACCAACGATGGCGGGCTGTCGCGGGTGCTCGAGTTGCCGGCGACTGGTTGGCTGAGGCGCTATCGCGTGCGCGTCCACGGCAAGGTCGAGGACAGCGCGCTGGCCGCCTTGCGCGACGGCATCGCCGTCGACGGCGTCTTCTACGGCTCGGTCGAGGCCTCGCTCGACCGCGAGCAGGGCAGCAATGCCTGGCTGACGATCGGGCTGCGCGAGGGCAAGAACCGCGAAGTGAAGAACATTCTCGGCGCGCTTGGCCTGGATGTGACGCGGCTGATCCGCATCTCTTACGGGCCGTTCCAGCTCAACGATTTGCCCGAGGGCCATGTGCTCGAGATCAAGGGGCGCACGCTGCGCGAGCAGCTTGGCGAACGACTGATCGAGGAGTCCGGCGCCAATTTCGACGCCGAGATCCAAAGGCCGTTTTCCAACAAGCCGGTGCGGCGCAGCGAGCCGCGCCGCGACGAGGAGGAACGGCCGAAATTCAAGCGCGAGGGCGATCGCCGGCCGATCGGCGAGGGTGGGCTGATCAAGGCCCGCAAGCGCCGCGAAGGCAGCCGCGACGAGGCGCTGAGCAAGCTTTCCACGCGGCCCGAGAGGCCGTTCGGCGAGCGCGGCCCCAAGTCTGGCTTCGGCAAGTCCGAGCGCGGCGGCTTCGGCGCCAAGCCGGGCGGCAAGAAGGGCGAACCGCGCCCGATCGAGCCGCCGGGCCAGCGCAAGGCCAATGTCTGGATGGCGCCGGGCGCGCGTCCCATCGGCAAGGGCAGGGCGGAGGCCGACGCCGCCAGGGCCGCCGAGGCGAAGGCGCGCAAGGCATCGTACAAGCCTGGTGGCAAGCCTCAGGGTAAGCCCGGTGCCAAGCCTTACGGCAAGCCGCATGGCGAGCGTCCCGAAGGTGGCGATGGCGGCAATAGGCCGCGTGGCGGTCCCAAGGGTCCGAAGAGGGGCGGCAATGCGGATCGTCGGCGGTGAGTTTCGCGGGCGTCCGCTGGCGACGCCCCGTTCGAATGCCATCCGCCCGACCACCGACCGCACCCGCGAAGCGGTGTTCAACGTTTTGGCCCATCGTTACGCCGAAAAGCTCGAAGGCGGCCGCGTGCTCGATCTCTTTGCCGGCACCGGCGCGCTCGGGCTGGAGGCGCTGTCGCGCGGCGCTTCCTATTGCGTCTTCATCGAGGAATCGACGGAAGGGCGCGGGCTGATCCGCGAGAATGTCGAGGCCTTCGGGCTCACCGGCCGCACCAAGATCTTCCGCCGCGACGCCACCCATCTCGGCGAGGCCGGCACGCTCTCGCCCTTCGGCCTGGTCTTTGCCGACCCACCCTACGGCAAGGGCCTTGGCGAGCGCGCGCTGCGCTCGGCCAAGGCCGGCGGCTGGCTTCTGCCCGGCGCGCTCTGCGTCGTCGAAGAGGCGGACTCGGCGCCGTTCGAACCTGGCGCGGGCTTCTCCGTGGTGGACGAACGCGGCTATGGGGATACGGTGATCCGGTTTATCGAGGTTGGGTGAGCGGGGGCGCAGCACTTCCCTTTCTGTGGGAGAAGGTGTCGCCGAAGGCGACGCATGAGGGGTGTTGGACGGAACGCCGCCTTGCAGATACAAGCAATTGAAGCGAGTACTTTCATCGCCTCATTTCTTCCAGAACCCCTCATCCGTCTCGGCGCTGCGCGCCGATCCACCTTCTCCCGCAAGGGGAGAAGGAAATGGCGCAAGCGCCTCGAAAATGACGAACAATTCACTTTCCTTCGCCAGAGAAGCTTTTCTATCGTCGCGCGACCGAAGCCGGAGCATTTGATGACATTGAACACCAGAAGGCTGCGCGCAGCACTTCTTGCCGGCACGCTGGCGCTCGCGGTGCAGGCTCCGGCGCATGCCGCGGATCAGGCCGAGGTCAAGGATTTCCTGCTCAACAACGGCATGGAAGTGGTCGTCATTCCGGACCATCGTGCCCCGATCGTCACCCATATGGTGTGGTACAAGGTCGGCAGCGCCGACGAGCCGCCCGGCAAATCCGGCATCGCGCACTTCTTCGAGCATCTGATGTTCAAGGCGACCGCCAATCACGCCGCCGGCGAGTTCGACCGCGCCGTGGCCGACATCGGCGGCTCGAACAACGCCTTCACCTCCTACGACTACACCGCCTTCCATGAGACGGTGGCGCCCTCGGCGCTCGAGCAAATGATGGGCTTCGAGGCCGATCGCATGCGCAACCTCATCCTTACCGACGATGTCATCAAGACCGAGCGCGACGTGATCCTGGAGGAGCGCCGCTCGCGCATCGACAGCAATCCGCAGGCGGTGCTCGACGAGGAGGTCGATGCCACGCTCTGGCAGAACCAGCCCTATCGCATTCCGGTGATCGGCTGGATGCAGGAGATGGAGCAGCTCAACCGCACCGACGCCAAGGCCTTCTATGACAATTACTACCGGCCGAACAATGCGGTGCTGGTGGTGGCGGGCGACGTCGACCCCGATGCGGTGAAGGTGATGGCCGAGAGGACCTTCGGCAAGATCGCGCGCGGG
Source organism: Mesorhizobium album (assembly GCF_033977205.1). Lineage (NCBI taxonomy): Bacteria > Pseudomonadati > Pseudomonadota > Alphaproteobacteria > Hyphomicrobiales > Phyllobacteriaceae > Mesorhizobium > Mesorhizobium album. The sequence continues at coordinate 46,340 of NZ_JAVIIW010000048.1, forward strand.
CCGGATTTGCCGCCGCGCATCCGCCCCGTGGAGCCCGAGCAGAACACCAGGCGAACCGTGACGCTCGCCGACGCGCGCGTGTCGGTGCCGAGCTTTTCCACGCAATGGGTGGTGCCGTCCTATCACACCGCCAAGCCCGGTGAGGCCGAGGCGCTCGATCTACTGGCCGAGATCCTGGGTGGCGACAACCACAGCCGCCTCTACCAGCAACTGGTGGTCAAGCAGGGCATCGCCTCCGAGGCCAGCGCCTATTTCCAGGGCACCATGCTCGATGCCACCAACTTTGCCGTCTCTGGCTCGCCGCGCGGCGACGCCAAGCTCAGCGACGTCGAGGCGGCTGTCGACGCCGAGATCGCCCGCATCGTCAAGGACGGCGTGACCGACGATGAGCTCGAGCGGGCCAAGACCCGCTATGTGCGCTCGATGATTTTCACCCGCGACAAGCAGGACGAAATGGCCAATATGTACGGCTCGACGCTCGCCACAGGCGGCAATGTGAAGGATGTGCAGGAATGGCCCGACCGCATCCGCAAGGTCACTGCCGGAGAGGTCAAGGCGGCCGCCGCACGCTACCTCGTGCTCGACCGTTCGACCACCGGCTATCTGTTGCCGCAGCAACAGGCGGGGAATTGATGATGAGTCTGATACGCGGACGGACGATCGCTTTTCCTTCTCCCCTTGTGGGAGAAGGTGGATCGGCGCGCAGCGCCGAGACTGATGAGGGGTGTTGGAAGAAACGCGACCTGTCTCGTCGGGCATCGAGAACTGGCGGTCTCCAAGGTCGCACTCCGTCCAGCACCCCTCATCCGTCGCCTTCGGCGACACCTTCTCCCACAAGGGGAGAAGGGGAGGTTCCCGCACTGGAAGAAGGGGGGCTCTACCGCATCGTCGCCACCTTCTGCTTTGCCTTGTTCTTCCTGCTCTTGCCTGCGCTGGCCGCGCATGCGGAGATGAACATCCAGGAGGTGAAGTCGAAGAAGGGCGTCGCCGCCTGGCTGGTGGAGGACCATTCGATCCCGCTGGTCGCCATCCGCTTCGTCTTCGACGGCGGCACCGCGCAGGATCCCGCCGGCCAGGAAGGGCTGGTCAATCTGATGACCGGCCTGTTCGACGAGGGCGCCGGCGACCTCGACTGCGACGCCTTCCAGCTGAAGCTCGACGATGCCGGCGCCGAGATGAGCTTCGAGGCGGCGCGCGACGGCACCTATGGCTCGATGCGCATGCTGTCGGACCAGAGGGACGAGGCGTTCGGCCTGCTGAAGCTGGCGGTGAACAGCCCGCGCTTCGACAAGGCTCCGATCGACCGCGTCCGCGCCCAGGTGCTCTCCGGCATCCTCGCCAATGAGCGCGACCCCGACACGGTCGCCCAGCAGCGCTGGCTGCGCGCGATCTATGGCCAACATCCCTATGCGCGGCCCGACCAGGGCACCAGGGAGAGCCTCGCCGGCATCACCGCCGACGACCTCAGGGCTTTCCACAAGGCGAATTTCGCCCGCGGCGGCCTGCATGTAGCGGTGGTGGGCGATATTGACGCCGCCACGCTGAGCGGCAAGCTGGACGAGGTGTTCGGCGACCTGCCGCAGAAGCAGACGCTGGCTCCCGTGGCTGACGTGAAGCCCAAGCTCGGCCAGCAGCTCGAGGTCAATTACGACCTGCCGCAGACCTCGCTGCAGCTTGCCTGGCCCGGCGTGAAGCGCAATTCGCCCGACTTCTACGCGGCGGTGCTGATGAACGAGATCCTCGGCGGCTCGACCTTCACCTCCCGCCTCTTCGAGGAGGTGCGCGAGAAGCGCGGTCTTGCCTATGGCGTCAGCTCCGATCTCGTCGATCACGCGCATTCCAACGCGCTGCTGGTGACGACCGCGACGCGCTCCGACCGCGCCGCCGAGACGCTCTCGATCGTGCGCAAGGTGGTGAAGGAGATGGCTGAGAACGGTCCGACCGAGGAGGAGCTCGCGGCGACCAAGAAATACATGATCGGCGCCTACGCCATCAACAATCTGGACTCCTCCAGTTCGATTGCCGCGACGCTGGTCGAGCTGCAGCTCGACAATCTCGGCATCGACTATATCAAGCGCCGCGCCGCGCTGATCGACGCGGTGACGCTTGCAGACGTCAAGGCGGCGGCGCGAAAGCTTTTGTCGGCCGACCCCGCGGTTATGGTGATCGGTCCGCCGCTCGTGCAACTGGCGGGAGCCGGCAAGGGATGAGCCCGACCTTCGCGGTTGCCTTCGGCGGCGGCGGCGCGCGGGGGCTGGCGCATATCCATGCCATCGAGGCGCTGGACGAGCTCGGCATCAGGCCGGTGGCGATCGCCGGCTCCTCCATCGGCGCCATCATGGGCGCCGGCATGGCTTCCGGCATGCGAGGGGCCGAAATCCACGATTATGCCCGCTCGATCCTCGGCAGCCGCGCCGAGGTGGCGGCGCGCATGTGGCGGTCGCGGCCGGGCACGATCGCCGAGGCCATGCAAAACGGCATCCGCGTTGGACAGTTCAATGTCGAGCGCATCCTGAAAGCCTTCCTGCCCGACGCCATTCCCGCGACTTTCGAGGAGCTGAAGATCCCGCTCAAGGTGACGGCGACCGACTATTTCGGCCACAAGCTCGCGGTGTTCTCGCAGGGCGACCTGCAATCGGCGCTGGCGGCCTCGGCCGCCATTCCGGCGGTGTTCCGCCCGGTGACGCGCGATGGCCGCGTGCTGATCGACGGCGGCATCTACAATCCCGTGCCCTTCGATCTCGTCGAGGAGGACGCCGACATCGTCATCGCCATCGACGTGGTGGGGGCGCCGAGCGATGCCGAGCGCAAGCACCCGACCACGGTCGATCTGATGTATGGCGCGACGCAATTGATGATGCAGTCGATCATCGCCAACAAGCTGGCTCAGCACCCGCCGGATATCCTCATCCGCCCGGCGGTCTCGAAATACCGCGTGCTCGACTTCCTGAAGATCGAGACGCTGATGGCCGAGACGGGCGACATCAAGGACCAGCTGAAGCGCGCCGTCGAGAAGGCAGTCGCCGAGCGCAGCGGCAAGCGCGGCAAGAAGGCGGTGTGAGAGCGCCCTCGCAGCAGCATCGTATCAATGGAGGATGCGGTGGCGACGGAAGTCTGGCAACTAAAGTCTGACGGGCCATCGCATAGGTCCCTTGTGAAGTTGGACCTATGAATAGCATGATGTATTCTTTATGCTGACTGGCTATAATTGCGTATAAGTTTCTTTGAGGTTTGTCATTAACTCTTCATAGAATTGCCGTTGACGCACGCTCAGATAGAGTTAATAATGTGCTAATATAGTAGCGTAAACAATCTCCCGACCGGCAACAACGAGTTAGGCGCTACAGGGGGTGGGAAACTGCGCGGCATTTCAGCCGCCGCATCACCATCGAACCGCCAGTCGTCGTGAGGCGCTGTAGCGTTTGCTGTTCGCCGGCCGCCGCCGCGGATTGCCAGACGCTACGCCGATCCTCCTCCCTCTCGGATTTGAGCGCTGAATCTCAGCGCTATTGCCATGGCCAGTCAGCCGCCTGCGCGGTCAATTCGCCGGTGAGCGCGGCTGACGTGCCCTGTGGGGAGAGGCAAGTCGTGATCGTGGGGTTGCGTAAGGCGTCACTCGGGTTGATGGGCAAGGCAACGCCTGGTTCGGCGCAGGCGAGGGTCAGGCTTTTCGGCCTGTCTCTCGTCGCGTGTGTCGCCGGTTTCTTTCTCTTCGGCTCCAGCCGGCATACTTCGATGGGCACGATGCTCGTCGCGGTGGCGATGGCGGCTTTCGGTTGCCTGGCCATGTTTCGCGCCCGCGGCGGCGCGGCGCAAAATGCCGTCGGCGACGCACCCCGGCGGACAGTGGCGCAGGGCAAGCCCTCGGCGAGATCGACCGGGCGGCGGCCAGCCGGCTCCGCTCGTTCCGAGCTTGGCGCGGCGCTTGCCAGCTGCCGGTCGGCCTTCCTTGCGGTCGGGTTGTTCACCGGCATGCTCAACGTGCTGATGCTTGCCGGCTCGCTCTACATGCTCGAGGTCTATGACCGCGTGCTGCCAAGCCGCAGCCTGCCGACGCTCGTCGGCATCTCGATATTGCTCGTCATCCTCTATTGCGGGCAGGCCGTTCTCGATTTCGTGCGCGGGCGGGTGCTGGTGCGGATCGGCGGGGCCCTCGACGAGGCGCTTGGTCACCGCGTTTATACGTCGATGCTGAGATTGCCGCTGAAGGCCGGGCGCGAGGGCGACAGCCTGCAGCCGATGCGCGATCTCGACAGCGTGCGCGCCTTCCTGTCCGGCATGGGGCCGACCGCGCTTTTCGACCTGCCATGGCTGCCGCTCTACCTGATCATCATCTTCATGTTCCACTGGTTGCTTGGTGTGACGGCGCTGTTCGGGGCGGTCGTGCTGGTCGCGTTGACCGTCTTTGCCGAGCGATTGACGCGAATGCCGGTATCGGCTGCGACCTTGAGTGGGAACCGGCGGAGCGGCCTTATCTCCGCCGGCAGTCGCAATGCGGAAGTCGTTGCCGCCATGGGCATGGCCGGCGGCCTTGCCGCACGCTGGGAAGGTGCCAACCTCGATTACATTGCCGACCAGCGCAATGTGAGCGACGTTGCCGGCAGCTTCGGCGCGGTGTCGAAAGTGCTGCGCATGCTGCTGCAGTCCTCCATGCTCGGCGTCGGCGCCTGGCTGGTTATCGAACAGCAGGCGACGGCGGGCATTATCATCGCCGCTTCCATCCTCAGTGGCCGCGCGCTGGCGCCGGTCGATCTCGCGATCGCCAACTGGAAAGGCTTCGCGAGCGCGCGCCAGGGATGGCAACGGCTGAGCAGGGTGCTTGCGGCGATGCCCGCCGAGGCCGAGCCCATGCTGCTGCCGGCTCCGAGCGCCAATGTCGTGATGCAAAGTGTCGGCATCGCCGCTCCGGGCGTGCAGCGCCTGCTGGTGCATGACGCAAGCTTCGCCATGGAGGCCGGCCACGGGCTTGGCATCATCGGCCCGAGCGGCTCGGGAAAGTCCACATTGGTGCGGGCTCTCGTCGGTGCTTGGCAGCCCGTGAGCGGCCGCGTCAGGCTGGACGGCGCCGATCTCGACCAGTGGTCGTCACGGGAGCGCGGGCGCCATATCGGCTACCTGCCGCAGGACGTGGAGCTGTTTGCCGGCACCGTGGCCGAAAACATCTCCCGCTTCGAGCCCGATGCCGACTCGGCCGCAATCATCGCCGCGGCCAAGGCGGCTGGCGCGCACGAACTGATCGTGGGCTTCCGCCAAGGCTACGAGACCCAGATCGGCGAGCATGGCGAGGCGCTTTCGGCCGGCCAGCGCCAGCGCATTGCCCTGGCCCGCGCGCTCTATCGCGACCCGTTCCTCGTGGTGCTCGATGAGCCGAATTCCAACCTCGACATGGATGGCGAGCAGGCATTGATCCGGGCGATGCTTGGCGTTCGCGAACGCGGCGGCGTGGTTGTGATCGTCGCTCATCGTCCGAACGTGCTCGCGGCTGTCGATTTCGTCTTGGCGATGAGCCAGGGGCGCATCCATGACTTTGGACCGAAGGACGAGGTTTTCGCCAAGATGTTCCCGACGCTGCGGGCGGTGCCGACAACCAATCCGCCGCTGAAGGCGGCTGCGGAAGCCACCCCGCAGGCTGCCGCCAGCGGAACCCAGGGAGGCAATTAGCATGGCTGCGTTGGGCGCCTCCCATGCATCGATCCGCTTCTACACAAGGCTTGGGCTCGGAGCCGTGCTGCTGCTTGCCGGAGGCGTCGGCGGCTGGGCCTCGGTCACCGAGATTGCCGGCGCGGTCATCGCCCCGGGCACCCTCGTCGTCGATTCCCACGTCAAGAATGTGCAGCATTCGACCGGCGGCATCGTTGCCGAGATCGATGCCCGCGACGGCGATCGCGTGAAAGCCGGCGATCTTTTGCTGCGTCTCGACCGCACCATGCCGGCTGCCAATCTTGCGGTGGTGAGCAAGGCGCTCGACCAGCTCACGGCGCGCAAGGCGCGGCTAGATGCCGAGCGCCGGGGCGCCGCCGGCATCGTGTTTCCCGCCGACCTCCTCAGTCGTTCCGCGGATCCCGATGTCGCCGAGGCGATCTCCGGCGAGAAGCAGCATTTCGAGACGCGGCGCACGTCCCGCGCGGGCCAGAAGAGCCAGCTCGAGGAACGCATCGCCCAGCTCGAGAAGGAGATCGCCGGCAACACCGCACAGGCGGATGCCAAGAGCAAGGAGATCGAGCTGGAGCAAAAGGAGCTCGCTTCCGTGCGCAAGCTCTGGGAGAAGAAGCTCATCTCCATCGATCGCCTGACCCAGACCGAGCGCGAGGCAACGCGCCTCGACGGCGACCGCGGCCAGCTCGTTGCCGCCCAGGCGCAGGCGCAAGGGAAGATCGCCGAGATCAAGCTGCAGATCATCCAGATCGACCTCGACCTCAGTACCGAAGTGAACAAGGACCTGCGCGACATCGACGGCAAGATGGGCGAACTGATGGAGCGCAAGGTCGCCGCCGAGGACCAGTTGAAGCGGATCGACATTCGCGCGCCGCAGGACGGTGTGGTGCAGCAGTCGCTTGCCTACACGATCGGCGGCGTCATCACGCCCGGCCAGACGATCATGCAGGTCGTGCCGGACAATGACAGCCTGGCGGTGGAGGCCAAGATCGCGCCCAGCGACATCGACCAGCTATGGATCGGTCAGTCGGCATCGCTGCGCTTCTCGGCATTCAACCAGCGCACGACGCCGCAGATCGATGGCGTGGTCGAGACAGTCTCGCCCGACATCGCCACCGATCAGCGCACCGGCGTCAGCTACTACACCGTGCGTATCAGGACGACCGCCGCCGAGGTCGCGCGCCTTGGCGAGGTCAAGCTGGTGCCCGGCATGCCGGTGGAATCCTTCATCAAGACCGAGGACCGCTCAGTGATGTCCTACCTGGTGAAGCCGCTGCAGGACCAGATCAGCCGAGCCTTCAGACAGTAAACCCGCCCGGCGGGAAAGTGGAAAAGAAAGCTACGATGAGTAACCGCATCCAACGTTAAGGGGAAATGTTATGGCGTCCAGCGATATCATTACGAGCGACAATCTGACGAGTGATCCGCTCGCGGCACCCGATTCCAACCTGACCGGAAGCATCGAACTCACCACCGGTTCGACGTCCTCCGATCCCGTTTCGGCGCTTGCTGTCACGCTCGACCAGGCGGACGCGGACTACGCGCCCGGCGAGACGGTGGGGATAACGGCCACCGACGTTGCCGATGGCGGCACGCTCACTTTTTTGGTCGCCCACCTCAGCGCGGGCGCTGATGGGGTCCTTGGTACTGCGGACGATGTGCTCACCTATGATCTCACCGGCACTGGTACGCCCTGGACCGTCACCGACGGCGGCGCCGGCGACCTGGATGGCATCGTCAACGGCGCGGTCAAGACGTCGTGGTACGTCAACAGTGACGCAGCGAACCAGGCTTTCGTGCTCACCGCATCAGACACGGCGACCGGCGCCTCGGCGACGGCGACCTTCACCGATGCGCCGCAGCCACCGCCACCGGTGAACCCGCCGACCTACGATCTGACCTTCAAAAATACCGTGACGATCAACGGTGCAATCTTTTCGTCCTCGGATGTCGTGACCGGAGCAGGTACGGGTCTGCTTGATCCATTCGTGCGAATTTCGACTTCAGGTAACAACACGTCGGAGCAGGGGTACAACACCGACGCCAATGCTTTCGTTCTCGATAATAACGCCAAGGGCGGAAGCCAGTACGTTCACTCACTGAACATTGCAGACATTCCGATTCAATTCATAAATGGTGTCGGCTACTACCGATTTGATCTCGACATCAATGAGTCCAACACTGGCGCTGAGCAAAACCTTTCCCTGGATGCGCTCCAGATTTGGCAGGCCAGTGTCGGTAATTTGAGCAATTACGCGCCGGGAGCGACCCCCGCTCAAGGCACCGGCGCCTTCCCGGTGGCCGACAACGCTTCGCTGATCTACAATATGGACACCGGCGGCGATAAGTTTGTCGGGCTAAACGGCGAACTCCAGCCGGGCAGCGGCAACACCACCGACATGTCGTTCCTTGTTCCGGTCGCCAATTTCGATCCGAGCAAGCCCTATATCTATCTCTATTCGGCGTTCGGCTACCAGACTGGCACGTATCAAGGTCCTACGGAAACGGCACAGAGCACCTGGACGGCCGATTCCGGCTTCGAGGAGTGGAACCGCCAGATCGGCCAGGTGATCGATGGCCACAAGTTCAACGACCTGAACGCCGACCACGTTTGGGAGGCCGGCGAGCCGGCTCTCAGCGGCTGGACGATCTATCTCGATGTCAACGGCAACAACCAACTGGATTCGGGAGAGCCGTTTACGGTCACCGATGCAAACGGGTATTATAAATTCACGGTAACGCCCGGCACCTACACGATCCGAGAGGTGCAGCAAGCGGGATGGTCGCAGGATGCGCCGAACAATGCTGATGGCGAATACACCGTCACTGTGGCAGCCGGCCAGGACAGCCACAACAACGACTTCGGAAATTTCCAGACCGGCTCGATCTCGGGGCACAAATATGTCGACGCCGACGGCAATCTCGCGACGACCGGTGACGAAAGCGCGGTGAGCGGCTGGACGATCACGCTCTACAATGATGCCAACCACAACAACATCGCCGACGCCGGCGAGCAGGTGGCGCAGACGACCACCGACGGCAGCGGCTTCTACCAGTTCACCAACCTGTCGCCTGGCGACTACCTGATCAAGGAGGAGGATCGCTCCGGCTGGACGCATCTGAGCGCAGCGCAGATCGACCAGAACAACCTCACCTCCGGCCAGAACCTGACGAACCAGGACTTCATCAACTTCGAGAAGTTCGACATCTCCGGCACCAAGTACACCGACATCACCGGCGACGGCGTCACGGCCGACGACACCCCGCTGGCCGGCGTCACCATCTTCATCGACAAGGA